>NZ_JBRRCU010000006.1:0-2500 GCF_056759195.1 Stenotrophomonas sp. STEN083
GACGATGACCTACTCTCGCACAGCTTAGGCTGCACTACCATCGGCGCGGCTACGTTTCACTTCCGAGTTCGGGATGGGATCGGGTGGTTCCATAGCGCTAATTTCATCAGGGAGACGGTTGGAGCGTCGCCATCCAAGTAACGGATTTAGGCGCCTGCCTCTCATGGATCTTGTGACGTAGCGTGCACTTGGAGTCTATCGACATGTCATGTCGGCCAAGGCAACTTGAGGTTATATGGTCAAGCCACACGGATCATTAGTATCAGTTAGCTCAATGCATTGCTGCACTTACACACCTGACCTATCAACCACATAGTCTATATGGTTCCTTTAGGGGGCTTGTGCCCCGGGAAGTCTCATCTTGAGGCGCGCTTCCCGCTTAGATGCTTTCAGCGGTTATCGCTTCCGAACATAGCTACCCGGCAATGCCACTGGCGTGACAACCGGAACACCAGAGGTTCGTCCACTCCGGTCCTCTCGTACTAGGAGCAGCCCCTCTCAAACTTCCAACGCCCATGGCAGATAGGGACCGAACTGTCTCACGACGTTCTGAACCCAGCTCGCGTACCACTTTAAATGGCGAACAGCCATACCCTTGGGACCGACTACAGCCCCAGGATGTGATGAGCCGACATCGAGGTGCCAAACACCGCCGTCGATATGAACTCTTGGGCGGTATCAGCCTGTTATCCCCGGAGTACCTTTTATCCGTTGAGCGATGGCCCTTCCATACAGAACCACCGGATCACTAAGTCCTAGTTTCCTACCTGCTTGATCCGTCGATCTTGCAGTCAAGCACGCTTATGCCTTTGCACACAGTGCGCGATGTCCGACCGCGCTGAGCGTACCTTCGAGCTCCTCCGTTACTCTTTAGGAGGAGACCGCCCCAGTCAAACTACCCACCATACACGGTCCCCGATCCAGATAATGGACCTAGGTTAGAACGTCAAGCACGACAGGGTGGTATTTCAAGGATGGCTCCACTGCAGCTAGCGCCACAGTTTCATAGCCTCCCACCTATCCTACACAGACGAACTCAACGTTCAGTGTAAAGCTATAGTAAAGGTTCACGGGGTCTTTCCGTCTTGCCACGGGAACGCTGCATCTTCACAGCGATTTCAATTTCACTGAGTCTCGGGTGGAGACAGCGCCGCTGTCGTTACGCCATTCGTGCAGGTCGGAACTTACCCGACAAGGAATTTCGCTACCTTAGGACCGTTATAGTTACGGCCGCCGTTTACTGGGGCTTCGATCAAGAGCTTCACCTTGCGGCTGACCCCATCAATTAACCTTCCAGCACCGGGCAGGCGTCACACCCTATACGTCCACTTTCGTGTTTGCAGAGTGCTGTGTTTTTGATAAACAGTCGCAGCGGCCTGGTTACTGCGACCCTCTTCAGCTATAGCTCGCATGAGCCACCAAAAAGGGTGCACCTTCTCCCGAAGTTACGGTGCCATGTTGCCTAGTTCCTTCACCCGAGTTCTCTCAAGCGCCTGAGAATTCTCATCCTACCCACCTGTGTCGGTTTACGGTACGGTCTGCGTAAGCTGAAGCTTAGGAGCTTTTCCTGGAAGCGTGGTATCAGTGACTTCGCCTTAAAGGCTCGTCTCGGTGCTCGGTCTTAAAGGATCCCGGATTTGCCAAAGATCCAAACCTACCGCCTTTCCCCAGGACAACCAACGCCTGGTACACCTAACCTTCTCCGTCCCTCCATCGCACTTACGCGAGGTGCAGGAATATTAACCTGCTTCCCATCGACTACGCATTTCTGCCTCGCCTTAGGGGCCGACTCACCCTGCGCCGATTAACGTTGCGCAAGGAAACCTTGGGCTTTCGGCGTGCGGGTTTTTCACCCGCATTATCGTTACTCATGTCAGCATTCGCACTTCCGATACCTCCAGCAAGCTTCTCAACTCACCTTCACAGGCTTACGGAACGCTCCTCTACCGCGCATAACAAAGTTATGCACTCCAAGCTTCGGTTTACTGCTTAGCCCCGTTAAATCTTCCCCGCAGACCGACTCGACCAGTGAGCTATTACGCTTTCTTTAAAGGGTGGCTGCTTCTAAGCCAACCTCCTGGCTGTCTGTGCCTTTCCACATGGTTTTCCACTTAGCAGTAAATTTGGGACCTTAGCTGTGGATCTGGGTTGTTTCCCTTTTCACGACGGACGTTAGCACCCGCCGTGTGTCTCCCATACAGTCCGTCTTGGTATTCGGAGTTTGCAATGGTTTGGTAAGTCGCGATGACCCCCTAGCCATAACAGTGCTCTACCCCCAAGAGGATACATATGAGGCGCTACCTAAATAGCTTTCGAGGAGAACCAGCTATCTCCGGGTTCGATTAGCTTTTCACTCCTAATCACACCTCATCCCCTACCTTTGCAACGGGAGTGGGTTCGGGCCTCCAGTGCGTGTTACCGCACCTTCACCCTGGGCATGACTAGATCACCCGGTTTCGGGTCTACTGCCCGCGACTATGCGCCCTTATCAGACTCGGTT
>NZ_JBRRCU010000006.1:5000-112558 GCF_056759195.1 Stenotrophomonas sp. STEN083
TACGTTATCCCCCACGAAAGAGTAGATTCCGATGCATTCCTCACCCGTCCGCCACTCGCCACCCAGAGAGCAAGCTCTCCTGTGCTGCCGTTCGACTTGCATGTGTTAGGCCTACCGCCAGCGTTCACTCTGAGCCAGGATCAAACTCTTCACTTAAAACTACATGTCCGAAGACAAATACTTTAGCTGCAGAAGTTCAACCACTGGCAACGTTTCGCTTGCATTAAAACAATTGAATCATTGCTTGATTAAACGTCTGCAAGATGGACAGTCATCCATTCCTGCAGGCGTCCTCACAAGATACCTGCGCATACTTTCAAAGAGCTTCGAATCAGGCCTCAGCGCCTTCTTCGTAGGCTGCGACGTTTCCGTCGTAGCGAGCCGCCCATTATATGGTGGCTTTTCTGCTTCGTCAACACCTTTTTGAGAGGCTGCTGACTCGGCGGCTTCAGCGTTGGCCCGAAGGCTTTTCGTCGAAGCGAGCCGCCTATTATGGCAGGCTTTTTGTTTCCGTCAACACCCTGTTTCGAGGCTGGTGACGTCGTTTCTTGGTGTCGGTCACTGCTGTGATCGGCGCCGTGAAGCGAGGAGGTGGATTCTAGACATCTTTGTGAAAATCGCAATCACTTTTTGTTGCAGAGCGGCAAATTGGGGGTTGGAGCC
The DNA here is from genome assembly GCF_056759195.1 of Stenotrophomonas sp. STEN083. NCBI lineage: Bacteria > Pseudomonadati > Pseudomonadota > Gammaproteobacteria > Lysobacterales > Lysobacteraceae > Stenotrophomonas > Stenotrophomonas sp. STEN083. The sequence continues at coordinate 5,664 of NZ_JBRRCU010000006.1, forward strand.
AGAGTTGGCAAAGTGTGGGGGTGCTTTCGGGTGGCACTTTCGCTCTTTTAACTGTTTTCCGGCCTCCTGATGACCGGATATAGGATTTGTCTTCGGCAGGCTTTGCTGGGGCCTGCTGGTCTGCTTGCTGGGCCACAATGCGGGTTGATCCGTTGCACCTCTATATAGATGACCAATCCGGCTCCGCGTTCGTTCTTCCGTGATCTCTCGTTGCCTGCCGTGGTTGCCGGCTTCATTACGGTGCTGGTGGGCTTTGCCAGCTCGGCGGTGATCGTGTTCCAGGCGGCACAGGCCGTTGGTGCCGGGCAGGCCGAGATTGCGTCGTGGATGTGGGCGCTGGGCATCGGCATGGGCGTGACCTGTATTGGTCTGTCGCTGCGCTACCGGATGCCGGTGGTGACGGCCTGGTCTACGCCGGGTGCGGCGATGCTGGTGGTCGGGGCGACCACGCTGCCGCTGTCCGATGCGATCGGTGCGTTTGTGCTGGCCGCGTTGCTGGGCACGGTGGCTGGTTTCTCGGGCGTGTTCGAGAAGGCGATGCGGCGAATTCCGGTGTCGCTGGCCTCGGGCATGTTGGCCGGGGTGCTGCTGCGCTTTGGCCTGGACGTATTTGTTTCGGTGAACACCCAGCCATTGCTTGTGTTGCTGATGTTTGCCACCTATCTGATCGGGCGGCGCTGGTTGCCACGCTATGCGGTGATCGCGACCTTGCTGGTAGGTGTGGCGATCGCCAGCGGCAAGGGGCTGATGCACATGGAACAGGTGCAGCTGCAGATGGCGCTGCCGGTGTTCACCGTGCCGACGCTGTCGTGGGCGGCGTTGTTCGGCATCGCCCTGCCCTTGTTCATCGTCACCATGGCCTCGCAGAACGTGCCGGGCGTGGCGGTGTTGAAGGCCTCGGGTTATGACGCGCCGATCTCACCGGTGATCGGTTGGATCGGGGTGGTCAATACCGCTTTGGCGCCATTCGGTGGCTATGCCTTGAACCTGGCCGCGATCACCGCGGCGATCTGCATGGGCCGGGATGTACATGAGGATCCGGCGCGGCGTTATACGGCAGCAGTAAGTGCTGGCGTGTTCTATATCGTGATCGGCTTGTTCGGTGCGACCGTGGCGGCGGTGTTCGCTGCGTTCCCCAAGGAGTTGATCGCGACCTTGGCCGGTATTGCCCTGCTCGGCACCATCGGCAACAGTCTGGCGGTGGCGTTGAAGGAAGAGGCCGAGCGCGAGCCGGCGTTGGTGACCTTCCTGGTGACGGCGTCTGGGCTGTCGATGGCGGGTATTGGCTCTGCGTTCTGGGGACTGGTGGCCGGCGTGATCACCTTACTGGTGCTGCGGCGCTGATTGTTGGGCAGCCAAGCCCACTGTGACTGTTGAGGGCTGGAGGCTCCGCCCACCCTCTCCCCAACCCCTCTCCCGACGGGAGAGGGGCTTCCACGCTCAAAGCGGTTTGACCTCGAACACCTGCTTGAGTGTGTGGCGGCCACCGGGCGCCAGCTCGATCACGTCGGGACCCGCGTTGGCGGCCTCTACGCAGACGTAGTTGCGCCACGCTGCACCGATGTCGTCCATCTTTGCTGCCCCGGCTTCGCCTGCGTTCCAGACCACGGCGGTGCGGCTGCCGCTGGTGCTGATGTCGATGGACCGTTTGAAACCCGGGTCGCGCAGCACGTAATGGCCACCGGCCTGGGTGTAGAGGCGATCGCTGCGGCCCGGATCACGCGGGTCACGCAGGTTCCAGTCGCCCTTCTGCACATGCGCGTTGCCGTTGTCGAGCTTGTCCAGATAGGTGAGCCCGTCCAGTCCGGTGACATCCACCTTCAAGGCATCGCTGACGTTGAAGTAGTTGTGCAGGGCCTGGGTGAAGCTGGTCGCCTGGCTGCCGGTGTTCTCGGTGATCAGCTCCTGCTCCAGGGTGCGGCCAATGCGCACCACCATCTGCAGGCGCAGGCTCAGGCTCTCCATCACCGGCGGTGCAAGGGTCAACACCACGCTGCCATCGGCTTCGCGACGGGCATCGCGCAGCTCCCAAACGACGGTGCGTACGAAACCATGCGCGGGCACGTCATTGCCCTGCCCCTGCCGCGAGAAATACGGCCAGCACACCGGCGCACCGCCACGAATGGGCGTGGGCGGTTGCTTGGCACTGGGCGAGAGCCACATCACGTCCTGGCCGCCATTGGGCACGAACGACAGCAACTGCCCACCGAACACGCTGATGGCCGCCGTGGAGAACGGGGTTTCCACCTTCCAGGCGGTGAAACCCTTGAAGTCGCCTGTGCTCAGGCCCTGCACATCCCTCATTGAAACGTTGCTCCGTACGATCGGTGATTGGACAAGTTGCTGGTAATTGGGCGGCAGCCGGAACGCGGTGGGCTGCGCCGGCTTGGCGTCGCGCAGCGCCTGCAGGATGCGGGTGCCGGCACGGCCGTCAGCGTTCTTCCAGCCGAGGCGCTGCTGTTCGACCTGGATGGCGCGGCGGGTGGCGGTGCCGACCATGCCATCGGCGCTGCCGATATCGTGCCCGCGCGCGAGCAGCAGGGTCTGCAGTTCGCGACGCTCATCGCGGCCGATGCCGGGGTCATCGGTGGGCCAGGCCGCGCTCAGACCGGTGCCGCCGCGCAGGCGGTCGGCCAGGGTGGCGATGGCCAGGGCGTAGCTTTCGGCGGCGTTGTAGGAATAGATCGCGTCGTAGTTGCGGAACACCAGCAAGGCCGGGCCCTTGGTGCCGGCCGGCAACAGCAGGGCGGCGTTGCTGTCGTCGGCGATCGCCGACACCTGCAACGGCTTGCCGTCAGCCAGGGTGATGCCCAGCGCGCGCCAGCCCGCCAGCGGCTTGCGCTTGGTGCGGCCGGCGAGTGCGGCATTGAAATTGGCCGGAATGCGAACTTCCACGCCCCATGGCTGGCCGCTGCGCCAGCCGGACTGCTTGAGGTAATTGGCGGTGGAGGCCAGCGCGTCCGGGATGCTGGCCACCAGGTCACGGCGGCCATCGCCGTCGCCATCCACGGCAATGCGGGCATACGTCGACGGCATGAACTGGGTGTGGCCGAAGGCGCCGGCCCAGGAGCCGGTCAGGCCCGTCGGGTTCAAGTCGCCCTTATCAATCAGCTTGAGCAGGGCCAACAGTTCGCCCTTGAAGAAGGGTTGGCGGCGGCCGTTGCAGGACAGGGTGGCCAGCGACTGCAGCAGCGGGCGCTTGCCGAACACCCGGCCGTAATCGCTCTCCACGCCCCAGACCGCGACGATGGTGGCCGGATCAACACCGTACTGGGCACTGACCTGATCCAGCAGCGCGCGGTGCTGGGTGAGCAGCGCGCGGCCATCGGCTATACGGCGGCTGTCGACCAGCGCGGCCAGGTAGTCCCAGATCGGGGTGGTGAACTCCGGCTGCGCGTCGAGCAGCGGCAGCACGCTCAGGTCTGGAGTGATGTTGCTGAAAACCTGATCAAACTTTTCGCCGCTGATGCCTTGGGCAACGGCGGTGGTCTTGAGTGAGGCGCCACAGCTGCCGAAGTCGGTGATCGCGGCCTGGGCAGAGAGGGCCAGCGTGAGCGCTGCCATCGTGGTGCCTGCACGCAGCAGGTTGATCGGGTTCATCCATACGCTCCTTGCACTGGAGCCTGATGATAAGCGGTGCGGTTGCGTTTGGTTGTGGGAGCGGCGTGAGCCGCGAGGCTGAAGTTGTCTGGGGAGGCGAAAGCCAAAAGCCAAGAGCATCCCTCCCCCACCCTCCCCTGCGCGTGGCGCAAGGGAGGGAGCGAAAGCGTAGTGCCGAGCCATGCTCGGCAGAGGCGTCACCGGTGGAGCTCCAGCCGAGCATGGCCCGGCTCTACCTGGGGAACGCTGCCGCTGCCTCGCCCCCGCCGCGGTGCGCGGGGAGCCGCGTGCTTCAGCCCGCAGCATCCAGGTAATACCAGCGTCCGTCGATGCGCTGGAAGCGACTGTGCTCGAGCATCTTTACCGCGCTGCCACCGCCTACGCGGTAGCGGGCGGTGAACACGACTTCGGCGGTGTCTTCGCCAGTGACTGCATGCCGCTGCACGCTCAGGCCCAGCCATTGCGTGCGCTGACCGGGCGCGTCTTCCAGCGAGAGCGTGGCCGGGCGAGTGTCCGGATGCCAACTGGCCAGCAGGTAGTCGACGTCCTTGAGCACATAGGCGCTGTAGCGCGAACGCATCAGTGACTCGGCATCCGGCGCGGCCTGGCCGCCATGGTAGCGGCCACAGCAGGCTGCATAGGTCTGTTCGCGGCCGCAGGGACAGGGAGAAGTGGGAGATGTCTGCATCGCTGCATTTTCATCCACAGACGCTGCGGTTCCAAGCGAAGACCCCGCGTGCTGAGCGCATGCCGTCGCATTCTGCGCCGGCGTTGCCATGCTGGTGTTGATTCCACCCGAACTGCCATGGCCACTGCCCTTCACTGTACCCATGGCAGCAACCAGGGTCGGTGTCGCCGTGGTCGGCATGCGGATGTCACTGCGGACAGCACGCCATTGATACGCAAGCGTTTGCTTGCGTTGGTGGCGATATTCATCGCGCGCATGGAAGGGAACAGCTTGCGCGGGGTGTAACCACGCTGTTTTTGGACAGTTATCTGCATATTGTTTTTTTAGCGATCCACATCACATATTTGCGCGACTCCCGCCATTCCCCGGATGGGGCACGCATGAAACACCGCCATGTGATCGCTGCATTTTTCCTGCTTGCAGGTTTGCTGCTGGGTTGTCTTCCGGTGTTGTACGCGCTGCATCAAGCCCGACAACAAGCCATCGGCGACAAGTACAGGGAGCTGGATGATGTGGCGCAAGGGCTTGATCGACGCGTGCGCAACGCACTCGCCATGCTGGCCAGAATGCATGCCGAAATGTCCGTCAGTGGTGAGGCCGCCTGCAAGCCTGCAGGCATCCAGCATCTGCAACGGGTAGCGGCGCGAACCCAGATCTCCATCGCCGCGTTGTATCTGGAAAACCACCGCGTGGTCTGTTCCTCCAGCGATCCGTTGATGCAGCAGTTGGTGCTTGGGCCGGCGTCGCCAAAGCGCGCTGATGGCGTCCGTGTCTATTCCGATGCACGACTGCCCGGCGTGAATGACCGCAGCTATGTGGTACTGGAGAAGGAGGGCTATGCGCTGTTGGTATACCCGGAGGGTGTGATAGCGCCGTTCGTTCGCGCCGACCTGTCGCTGGGCCTGTTCACGCCTCACAGCGGCCTTTACAGCGTCCGCGACGGCGTCATGCTCGATCACTGGGCATCACCGGCCACTGCCACGCAAGCAGCAAGCCATTTTCTGGATACCGACGCCGGCTACCTGGTTGCGCGGCACATCATGCAGACCGGCGACACCGGGGTAATCGTCGCCACGCCAATTGCCAACATCGATGCGCGCATGGCTCGGTTCGGACGTTGGTTCATCCCGGCGGGTATCGTGATCGGCTTGAGCGTGCTGGCGAGCGTGCTGCTGCTCAGCCGGCACCAGCTCTCACCGCGCAACCAGTTGCTGCGTGCACTCAAGAAGGGCCACTTCTTCCTGCTGTATCAGCCACTGATCGATCTGCACGATGGCCGCTGCGTTGGCGCCGAAGCACTGTTGCGTTGGCAGTACGAAGAGGCCACGGTACTGCCGCCTGACCGCTTCATTCCCATCGCTGAAGAATCCGGGCTCATCCAGCAGATCACACGCCAGGTGCTGCACCTGGTGGAAAGGGACATGAGCAGCTTCCTGCGGCGTATGCCGGCCTTCCGTCTTGCGGTGAACCTGGCTGCCAGCGATCTGCAATCGGAGCAGACGCCGCAGCTGCTGGGCCAGATGCTGCAGAACATCGGCCCGGGTTGTGGCCAGTTTGTGGTGGAAGCCACTGAACGTGCGCTGTTGGAAGAGACCAGTGCATTGAGCGTGCTCGACGCTATCCGCGCACTGGGCATAGAACTGGCCATCGATGATTTCGGCACCGGCTATTCCAGTCTGGCCTACCTGGCCACCTATCCGTTCGACATCCTCAAGGTGGACAAAAGTTTCACCTCCACCGCTTGCACCCAGGCTGTGACCAGCCAGGTAGCGGAGCACATTCTCGACCTTGCCCATACCCTGGGCATGCAGACCTTGGCCGAAGGTATTGAAACCGCCGAGCAGGCCGACTTCTTCCGCTGCCGGGGGGTGTTGTATGGCCAAGGCTATCTGTTCGCCCGGCCGATGAGTGCCGAAGCGCTGTTTCAGTTTGTGGCTGACGACACCCGTGCGTATCAACCAGCGCCGCGCGAGCAGCTGCCGCACGCATAGCGCACGCAGTCCGCTTTGGACTAGCGTGTCGCCGGGTATGTTGGCAGGTACCAACTGGCCGGCAGGTAATCGACCTGCTTGAGCACATAGGCGCTGTAACGCGAACACGCCAGCGACTTGGCGCCCGCTGCGGCGGGCTGGCGAGGTAGCGGCCACAGGGAAAGGCGGGAGATGTCTGCATACTTCCATCTTCATCGACGCTCGGTACCGTTCCGAGCGATGCGCTGCTGTACTGAGCGTATGCTGTCGCGCCCTGCGCCGGAGTTGCCATGCTGGAGTTGATCCCACCCGAATTGCCGTGGCTGCTGGTCATCGCCTTCATCGCGGGGCTGGTGGATGCGGCGGTCGGCGGAGGTGGCTTGATCCAGCTGCCGGGTTTGTTCACTGCCCTGCCGCAGCAGACGCCAGCGGCCTTGCTGGGGACCAACAAGTTCAGTTCGGTATTCGGTACCGGCGCCTCGGCGCTGCGCTATGCGCGCGCGGTGCGCTTCCCATGGCGGCCGGTATTGCTGGCGGCCGCCGCGGCGTTTGCGTTCTCCTTCCTCGGTGCCACTGCGGTGACCCTGCTGTCGAAGGAAGCGGTGCGGCCGTTGGTGCTGACCCTGCTGATCGTGATGCTGGGCTATACGCTGGCCAAGAAGGACTTCGGCGCACTGCACCGGCCGCGCGAGGTCGGCCGCCGTGAGCTGCTGATCGCGCTGGCGATGGGCGGGGTGATCGGTTTCTACGACGGCTTCTTCGGGCCGGGCACCGGCAGCTTCCTGATCTTCCTGTTCGTACGGTTCTTCGGGCTGGACTTCCTGCGTGCCTCGGCCGCCTCCAAAGTGGTCAATCTGGCGACCAATGTGGCGGCATTGTCGTTCTTCGTACCCAGCGGCAATGTGTTGCTGGCATTGGCGGCGCCAATGGCGGCCGCCAATGTGCTGGGCGCGGTGACCGGCACCCGGCTTGCCCTGCGCGGCGGCACCCCATTGATTCGCAAGCTTTTTGTGGTGCTGGTGGTGGTGCTGATCGCGCGCATGGCCTGGGATACCTTCCGCCCGGCGTGAAGCCTACCTGCACATAGCTAAATCTTCATCACTGGAAATTCTTGACGTACGTCACATAGTGGCGCAGTAAGAAGCCAACAAGGGGATGGCGCCACCATGAAGAACCGCTACCGAATCGCTGCGCTGCTGCTGCTTGCCGCCGCGATACTTGCCTGTGTGCCGGTGCTGTACTCGCTGCATCAAGCTCGCAAACAGGCTATCCGCGAGAAATACGTGCTGCTTGATGACGTATCGAACAGCATCAGCCGCCAGGTGGCCAGCACCATCGATGTGATCGAGCGCCTGCAGGCGGAAATGCGCAGCAGCGGCGATGCCCCCTGCAGCCCAGCCTGGCTGCTGCGCATGCAGCGCTTCGGCATCAGCTCGCACATCGTCAAGAGCACGCTGTACCTGCAGGACGGCAAGGTCGCCTGCTCCTCTGGCGGCGCGTTGATGCGGCAGATCGTGCTGCCTCTCCATCCCCTGCGTGCAGCTGACGGCGTGCTGGTCTACACCCAGGTGCAGGTGCCCGGCTTGCCCGGTCGCGAGTACGTGATTCTGGAGAAGAACGGCTACGCGCTGCTGGTCTACCCGGACGGACTGATTTCCCCGTTCGTCCGCCCCGACCTTGCACTGGGCCTGTTCAACAGCATGGACGGCCGTTACGCCGCGCAACAAGGCACGCTGCTGCAACGCTGGACCACAACGACGGCCGACAAGGACAACGACGGCCACTTCACGGATGCCGAAGCGGGCTATCTGGTGGTGCGGCGTGTGCTCCGTCCCGGCGGCACCGGGATAGTCGTGGCCACGCCACTGACGGCAATTGATGCGCGCATGGCGCAGTTCGCACACTGGTTCATCCCGCTTGGCATCATTGCCGGGCTGGCCGTGCTGGGCATGGCGCTGGTGATGATTCGCCGCCAATGGTCGACGCGCGCCGAGTTGCTGCGCGCGATCAACAAGGGGCATTTTTTCCTGATGTACCAACCGGTGTTCAGCCTGCAGGACGACACCTGCGTCGGGGCCGAGGCGCTGCTGCGTTGGCAGCACGAAGACGGCACCGTGGTGCCGCCGGACCGTTTCATCCCGTTTGCCGAGGATGCCGGACTGATCCAGCTGGTTACCCGGCGGGTGCTGGAACTGGTGGTCAAGGACCTGAGCGGGTTTTTCCGCCAATACCCGAACTTCCGACTAGGCGTGAATCTGTCACCGCGTGACCTGCAGTCGATGGAGACGCCGCAGCTGCTGGCGGACATGCAACGCGCAATAGGCATTGGCAATGGCCGATTCGTGGTGGAAGCCACCGAGCGTGGCCTGCTGGAGGAAGCCAGCGCGCAGGATGTGGTGGCGGCGATCCACGCGATGGGCATCGAAATCGCCATCGACGACTTCGGCACCGGTTATTCCAGCCTCGCCTATCTGACCACCTATCCGTTCGACATCCTCAAGGTGGACAAGAGTTTCACCTCCACCGCCTGCACCGAAGCGGTAACCAGCCAGGTCGCCATCCACATCATCGAGCTGGCACGCAGCTTGGGCATGCAGACGCTGGTGGAGGGGATCGAGACCCAGCAGCAGGCAGATTTTTTCCGCGACAAGGGCGTGATCTACGGACAGGGGTATTTCTTCGGCCGACCTATGCGGGCAGAGGATCTGAGTGCGTTCGTGCCGTTGCATACGCATCCTGGGCAGCATGCAACGTTGCAGTCAGAAGCGAACAACAAAACTGCCATCACCCCGGATTGATCCCGCGCAATGCGCCGGTAAGGCAAACGCGGGAGCCTACCCACTACGGAATGACCGTAGCTCTGGAAACGCTCCATGCAACAGGATTTTGCCGGCCGCATCGCGCTGGTTACCGGTGCCGCCTCCGGAATTGGCGAGGCGATGGTACGGCAACTGACTGCGCGCGGCGCGCAGGTATTGGCCGCCGATATCGACGGCGACGCTGCCACCGCCGTGGCCATGTCGCTGGGTGAAGGGGTACAGCCCCTGCAGGTGGATGTCAGCGATCCGGATGCAGTGCGACTGATGATCAATGCCTGCAACGAACGCTTCGGTGGCCTGCACCTTGCAGTGAACAATGCCGGCATCAGCGGCGCCAGCCTGCAGACCGCGGACTACCCATTGGAAGAATGGCACCGCGTGCTTGGGGTCAACCTGCACGGCGTGTTCTATTCGATGAAGTACGAAATCCCTGCGATCCTGGCCAGTGGCGGCGGTGCCATCGTCAACATGGCCTCGATCCTGGGCAGCAACGGCTGGGCCGGTGCTGCCGCCTATGTGGCAGCCAAACACGCATTGATCGGCATGACCAAGAGCGCGGCACTGGAATACTCCGCGCGTGGCCTGCGGATCAATGCGGTGGGCCCGGGTTTCATCGATACACCACTGCTGCGGAGCATGGACGACCGCGCCTACGCCGGGCTGGTGGCGCTGCACCCGGCCGGACGGCTGGGCACGGCCGAGGAAGTGGCGGCATTGACCTGCTTCCTGTTGTCGGACAAAGCGTCGTTCATCACCGGGAGCTATCACTTGGTCGACGGTGGCTATTCAGCACGATGACATGATGTAACCGCCGTTTCATTACGCGGATTCAGGTTCGTATTGCGGCGTCGCCGCTTGTCTGCTCCTAACGAATTGCTTACAAATCGGCTACGCCCGTCATGGTGGCGGGCACGTAGTCCGGCAATCACCAGGAGCATTCCGATGACGTTGTTACCGCTACGCCCGCGCCGCCTCAGCTGCGCTGTCCGCTTATCGCTGTTGTGTCTGCTGCCCAGCGCGGCCTTCGCGCAACAGGCTCCAGACAGCACGCCCAAGACCCTGGACAGCATTCAAGTCACGGGTACCCGCATCAAGAAAGCCGAACTGGAAACCCAGGTTCCGGTACAGGTACTCACCCGCGAAGCCATCGAACGTACCGGTTACAGCTCGATTGCCGACGTGGTGCAGCACCTCACCGCCAGCGGCGCATCGCTGAGCACCAAGCTCAACTCCAGCGGTAACTTCGGCTTTCCACCCGATGGCGGCGGCGTCGGCGCCGGTGCGGCGACCGTGGACCTGCGTCATCTTGGGCCCAAGCGCGTACTGGTGTTGGTGGACGGCATCCGCTGGGTCAATGAATCCTCCGGCTCGGGCGTGGGTTCGTCGGTGGACTTGAACACCATTCCGCTGGCAATCGTGGACCGCATCGAGGTGCTGGAAGACGGTGCCTCCTCGATCTACGGTTCCGACGCGATTGCCGGTGTGGTCAACATCATCACCAAGAAGGGTGCCGAAGGCGGCCATGTCGATGTGCAGTACGGCGACTACAACCTCAAGGGCGGCGGCACCAGCAGCATCGACCTGAGTTTTGGTGGCAGCAGCGATCGCGCGCAGTGGATTGTCGGCGCATCGTGGTTCAAGCAGAAAGAGATCAGCTCGTCCGAATACTTGTGGGCGCGCGAACCGGTACCCGGCACCGGCCTTGCCAATGGCAGCTCGGCCACACCCGGAGGCCGCACGGTGTTTGCACCGCCGGATGGCAACAACACCTATGGCGGCCTGTGTCCGCTGGGCAAGGACGGTGCCGGCAATCCAATCCCAGGCTCGGCGACGTGCAACATCACCTTACCCAACGGCGCCAGCTTTGCCGGCGGGACTGCTTTTCCCGGTGACTTCATTCCCTTCAGCACCGCCAACCGGTTCAACTTCGCGCCCTATAACCTGCTGCTGACGCCGAACGAACGCAAGTCGGTGTTCGGCCAGGTGCGCTTTGAATTCACCCCGAATGTCAGCGGCTGGTTGCGCGGCCTCTACAGCGAGCGTGAATCGGCCAACCAGGCCGCACCGGAACCGATCTTCCTCGGCACCGATGCCGGTGTGTACAACGACTGGGCCGAAACCAAACTGGTGATCTCGGCCAACAATCCGTACAACCCGTTCGGCTTCGACCTGACCACGATGGGCGCCAATCCCAACCTGTTCCTGCTCGGCCGACGACCGGTTGAAGGTGGCCCGCGCCGCTACGAGCAGGACGTGAAAACCTGGTACGCCGCAGGTGGGCTGGATGGCGTGTTCGAGGTCAACCAACGCACCTGGAACTGGGACGTCAACGTGATGTCCAGTGAGAGCAAAGCCACCCAGACCAATACCGGCAGCTACAACATCAAGCACATCAACCAGGCGCTGGGTGACCCCGCCGCCTGTGCCGCGATTGCCGGCTGTGTGCCGCTGAATCTGTTTGGCGGCCCCGGCACGATCACCCCCGAGATGCTGGCATGGATCTCGCCGATCGTGCGTGACCGCAGCAAGAACACGCTGTCGCTGGGCTCGGCCAATATCACCGGCGAGTTGTTCGATATCTGGGCCGGGCCGGTGTCCTTCGCCGCCGGTGCCGAATGGCGCCGCTACAAGGGCGAGTACCATCCCGACCCGATCACCATCGCCGGTGAATACAACGGCGTGCCCTCAGGCGTGACCATCGGCAGCTACTCGGTGAAGGAAGCCTATGTCGAGTTTGACGTGCCGTTGGCGCGCGATGGTTTCTGGGGCAAGAGCCTGGACCTGAGCATTGCCGGCCGCTATTCGGACTACTCCACCTTCGGCGGCACCAACACCGGCAAGATCGGCCTGCGCTGGCAACCGGCCGATGAACTGCTGCTGCGCATGTCGTTCGCACAGGGCTTCCGTGCACCGTCGATCGGTGAGTTGTACGGCACGCTGAGCCGCTTCGACGCCACCATCGTCGACCCCTGCAACAACGCCGCTTCCACCACGCCCAAGTGCGTTGCCGATGGCGTGCCGCCGGGCTATGAGCAGGCCAATCCGCAGATCTCGGTGGTGACCTCCGGCAACCGCGACCTGCAACCGGAAGAAAGCCGCTCGTTCATGGCCGGCGCGGTATGGAGCCCGAGCTGGGCCGAAGGCAGCAGCTGGGCCAGCAAACTGGACCTGGGCGTGACCTTCTATCGCCACACCATCGACAAGGCGATCCAGGCACCGGATGCACAGTCGATCATGGACCGCTGCATCGACAGCCGCGATGCCGTTGCCTGTGCCAGCTATACCCGCAACGACCGCGGCCAGATTGTCCGCTTCGAGGACATCCTCGCCAACCTCGGCACCATCAACACCAGCGGCTGGGACTTCAACGCACATTGGTTGCTGCCGGAAACCGGCTGGGGCCAACTCGGTTTCGACTGGAAGGCGACCTGGGTATCCCGCTATGAGCTGGTCAAAGAGTCCGGGCAGCCAGAGCCGAAGGGACCGGGCATTGAAGTCAGTGACAGCTCGATTCCGGAGTGGAGTTCGACCCTGAGCACCAACTGGGACTTCCGCAACTGGAACGTGAACTGGACGATGCGTTACATCGATCGTCTGCGCGAAAGCTGCGCCGGTGCAAAGGGTTTTGCAATCTGCACCGACAGCGTTGCCGACCAGCACTGGCTGGGCGCGACCACCTATCACGACGCCCAGATCAGCTGGCGTACCGATGCATGGATGAAGGGGATGAAGGTCAGCGTTGGCGTCAACAACGTGTTCGACAAGAACCCGCCGATCTGCCTGAGCTGCACGCTCAATGGCTATGACCCGGGAACCTACGACCTGCCCGGCCGCTACACCTACGCCAAGCTCAGCATGGATTTCTGAGTTGGGAAACGACCAAGGGAGCCGCGAGGCTCCCTTGGTTCAATGCCGCTGTTGTAGGAGCGGCATAAGCCGCGAAGCCATTGGGCACGAACGTCAAGCCCACAGGAATTCCTGCTTACCCAACGCGCTTGGTTTGTCGCGGTTGCAGCTTTGTCGACGGCGACAGGCGGTCCTGCTTCGCGGCTTACGCCGCTCCTACAAAAGCAGGATTGCTCAGCGCAGGAACGCGCCAGCGAGCGCCATCAGCAGCAGTACCAGCACCGGCAGCATCGACAAGCCGAAACCCAGGCCGCGGCTGGACGGGTTGCCGACGTAGGCACGCCAGTAAATGAAGCGGCCGACCAGGTACACCGCACCAATACCTGCCACCCATTCGGCTGGCCAGAAGCGTGCGGCGATCAGCATGCTTGGCAGCAGCGCGACCATCAGCTCCAAGGTATTCATCTGCACGCGGTATACGCGCTCGAAGCCTTCGTGGCCGGTAACGGCGGGCGCTTTTACGCCGTAGCGGCCACGCGCGCGGCCGACCTGCACAATGAAGAACAAGTATTGCAGCACAACCAAGGCGGTGATGATTTCCACGTAATGCATGCTGATGTCCGTTGCGCGTGTATTGGGTTATGGGAGGGTAACAAGCGCAGCACTGGCTTTGCTTTGGCTGTGCTCCCTCCCTTTGGCCGAAGGCCAAGGGGAGGGTTGGGGAGGGGTACTTTGGCTTTGGCTTTGGCTTTGGCTCGATGCGCCAGCCAAAGCAACGTCAAAAGCTCCCCCCATCCGCCCTTCGGGCACCTTCCCCCGCAAGCGGGAGAAGAAAAAGCCTGGCGACCCTGACAATAGGGAAAATCTCGCTTCCCGACCGTCAGGCCGGAATATTCTTCTTCGTCGAAGCCTTCTTCGCAGCTTTCTTCACCGAAGGCTTGGCTTCCGCTTCCACTGCAGCTTCAGCAACCGGCGCTTCAAGCTCGGCATCAGCAGCTGCACTGGACGCGGCCGGTGCCTCAGCCGCAACCGGCACATCCACCGCATCTTCCGCACTGGCCTGCGCCATTGCACCGCGCGCGCGCGCCGGCAGCTTCAGGCGATTGCCTTCGTCGTCGTACTCGATCAGCAGTACGCCCGAATCGTGGCGGCCGCTGATCTCGACGAAGCAGGCGCCACCGATGAACGGCTCCAGCGTCATCACCGACTTCAGCGGGGTGGCCACCACCATCTGGAAACCGAAGTTCTCGAAGATGTTCATCGCCAAGGCGGTGAATTCGTTATCGGCCTTGTCGAAGGCTTCGTCCAATACCACCGCGGCGTAGCGTGGCAGCTCGCCGTCCTCACCACCGAGCTGGTAGCGCAACGCGGCCGCAAGACAGGTAGTCGCCAGCTTCTGGCGCTGACCACCGGACTTGCCGGCGCCGCTGCGATAGATTTCGACCTGCTCGCGGGTGTCGGCATCCAACTCGACGCCAATGAACTCCACATGCAGACGCACGTCGAGCACCTGCTCGCGCCAGCGACGCAGCTCCGGTTCCTGCGCGCCGAGACGACGCACCAGCTCGCGCAGCACATTGAACTGCGATTCGGCCAGCGAACGGTCTTCGGTTTGCTGATGGGTCAGCACCGCGCGCAGCTGCAGCTGGAAATCCTGTACTTCCGGCAGACGCCGGTCGTGCACGTCGATGGCCAGCACGGTGCCGCGGTTGAATGCCACCTGCTCCAGCGAGGCGTTGACCTCGTCCATGCGCTGCTTGATCGCCTTGTGCGCTTCGGCGGTATGCCGCTGCAGGGCCAGCAGGTTGTTCTTGCTCTGGGTCTGCAGCAACTCGAAGAAGCGGCCTTCGTGGCGCGGCAGACCGTCACTCTCAAGGCGGGTCAAACGTGCAAGGAAATCGTCGGCACTGGTCAGCGACACGGTGAAGTCGCCGGAGTCTTCCGGCCACTGCTGGGTGTATTTGCGGAAGCAATCGAGCAGATGCTGGGTCAGCTTGGCATCGCGACCCTGGCTGCTGCCGAGCTCCTCGGCCAGCCCGCGTTCGACCACGCGGAAGTGGCTTTCCAGGCTCTCCAGGTTCAAGCCCGGCAGGATGTTCAAACGCTCTTCCAGACCTTCGCGCTGCAGCTCGGTCAGCGGCGCGCTGGCGACGCGCGCCTGGCCGTTGTCACGCAGCTGCTCCAGGCGGGCGCGCTCGCGCGAGAACTGACCACGTTCCAGCCGCACATCTTCATAGGT
This sequence comes from Stenotrophomonas sp. STEN083, assembly GCF_056759195.1. Classification (NCBI taxonomy): domain Bacteria; kingdom Pseudomonadati; phylum Pseudomonadota; class Gammaproteobacteria; order Lysobacterales; family Lysobacteraceae; genus Stenotrophomonas; species Stenotrophomonas sp. STEN083. The sequence continues at coordinate 20,826 of NZ_JBRRCU010000006.1, forward strand.
GCGCTTGCCCTGGTCACGCAAGCCGCGGGTCAATTCGATCTGCTGACCGATGCGCGCCAGTGCCGTGTCACCTTCGCGCAGGTCGACCAGCTGCTCGTCGATATCGCTCAGGCGCTGCAGGCGCGGGCCGACATCGATTTCGTCCCAGTCGCGCTCGATCAACGAGTGCGCAGCCAGCTGCTTTTCCTGCCCGCTTTCGCGCTGCTTGCGCAGCATCGCCACGTCGGCTTCGCTGCGGGCGATGCGCTGCGCGAGTTCCTGGCCTTCGCGCTCGAACACGCGACGCTTGTCGCGGTTGTCGTGGCCGAGCATCCAGCGCTTGCGATCGTTGACCGCATGACGGTCGTCCTTCTCGTAGCGGTCGCCCGGGTGCTTGATCTGGCCTTCGCGGGTCAGTGCACGGTCTTCGCTGCGCAGCTGGCCGGCGCTTTCCACGCAGGTGTAATCAAAGCGGCGCTGCAGTTCGTTATAGACCCAGTCGCCGTACGGATGATCGCGCAGCTGCAGCTTGTGGATCAGCGAACGCTTTTCCGGCTCGCGTGCATGCAGCAGCTCGTTGTCGCGGATGCGGAAGTACACCAGCTTGGTGCCCAGGTGGGTACGGTTGGCCCACTCGGCGACCTGCTGGTGGTTCTTCTCGTCGACCAGCAGCGATTGCGCGAAGCCATGCAACACGCGCTCAATCGCACCGCGCCAGCCAATCTGGTCTTCGCGCACCTGGATCAACTCACCGACGAACGGCAGCGCGGACTCGGACAGGCCGGTGTCATCGCACAGTCGTGCACGCAGCTGCTGCAGCGGTGCCGGGATCGAGCTCGGCGTAGCCTTCAGCGACTCCAGCTCCACCCGCAATGCGGCGAAACGCTTTTCGTCATCGCGGCGCTCGGCCATGCGCTCGGCAATGGCATCGTCCACGGTACCGGCGCCAGACTTGGTGCCGTCGATCAAGGCACGCGCCTGCTCAACCTGCTCGGAGAATCCACTGGCGGTTTCGGCCAGGGCCATGCCGAGCTGGCGGCAGGCGCCTTCCAACTGCTTGCGACGACGGCTGCGCTCTTCGACTTCGCGCTCGACGCGGGTGCGCTCACGTTCGAGTTCGTCGACACGCTCGCCGCCCTGCTCGCGCTGCTGGCGTTCCAGTTCGACCAGCTTCTGTTCGTGGTTGTCCAGCGATTGCCGGCGCTGCCCTTCCTCGCCCATCAGGCCGCGGTCGAGCATTTCCACTTCTTTCAGCCGCTCGTTGACCAGCTCCAGGCGCTTTTCCTCGCGGAAACCGTCAATGCCGATCTGCAGGTCACGCAGCGTCGCCACGCCCTTGCGCAGCGTCATCAAGTCCTGATGGAAATCACGCGCAGGGGTCAGCGTTTCCACCTGGCGGCGCGCGGTGACCACGGCGTGGTGAGCGCCATCGAGTTCAGCGAAGTCATCGACCAGACGGTCGGCTGCTTCGAAGGTACGCGGCTCTTCCAACATGAAGCCACGCAGGAAGCCGTTGAGGTCGCCAAGGTTCTTGGCCGACTGGGTCTTGTGCAGCAGGCGCAGCGCCATGTCATTGCCGATGCCCAGCAGATGACGGAAGCGCTCGGCATAACCGGTGAAGCTGTCGAAGTGGCCGACATCTTCGCCCAAGCGACCGCGCAGCTTGCGCAGGTCCAGGTCGAAGCCTTCCATCTCGGTGGCCAGGTCGAAGCGACGCGGGATCACCATGTAGTGCTTGCGCACGTCATTGGCCGAGGTACCGGCGCCAGCGATCCAGAACAGCCGTACGATCGATACCGCGTCGCCGCGGGCATTGAGGTATTCCAGCGCCAATGCACTCCAGGTGGCGCCCTTGCGCAGGTACTGCGTGGCGATCTCGCCGGACTCGCTGTCCTGCTGGTCGGCCCAGGCGCCGCGCACATACGACACCAGCGAGCGATCGCGGCCGGAGCGTTCTGCCTCGCGCGCGGCGGCGTTGAAGTCGACGATGCTTGGCGGCGTCAGCAGTGCGCTCATGCCATCGAGCAGGGTCGACTTGCCCGAGCCGGAGCGGCCGACGAACAGGAAGCCACGCTCAGCGATCGGTACTTCGGTCAGGCCGGAGAACGTACCCCAGTTGAGCACCTGCAAACGGCGCATGCGGAACTGGTTCGCGCGGGCATCGCTGGCCGGGTCGTTGAACAACGCGGCATTGGGAAGCAGGGTGTGGGACGTGGTTTCCATACGGCTCATCCTTCAGCCGCCACGCAAGGCGCAGCGGTGGTCATTCTGGTCAGCGTGGCGTGGGTGCCAGGCATCATTCGGCGGCAGCGCCGTTGTTGTTGTCTTCATCTTCGGCAACCGCGTCAGCGACGGCATCGCCGTCGCGCAACTGGCGGTAGGCCTCGACCAGCACCTGCACGTCCTCGGCCGAGAACAGCAGCTTCAGTGCCGGTGATACTTCGTAGCGGTCCTCGCTGCCGCGCAGCTTGGACAGCAGCTGGTTCTCACGCATCTTGGCAATGGCAGCGGTGACGCGCTTGCCATAGCCGGCCTGGTCGGTGGAGACGTTCTTCTGGTAGATGCTCATCGCTTCCACCAGCTGGAACTCGGCTACCACCGCGCGTTCGCCGCGGGTATCGGCCTCGGCCAGCTGCTGGCGCAGGAACAACAGCAGCACCGACTCGATGAAGGTCAGCGGTGCAGCACGCAGCAGGTTGGGCGAGTCGAGTTCGGCAGTATCGAACTGGCGGGTGAAGGCGACGCCGCCATCACGGTCCAGCACCAGTTCCAGGAACAGCTCGCACAGCAGGCTGCGTACTTCGTCTTCATTGCGCAGCAGAGCGGCCCATTGCGCCGGCTGGCGCTGGGCGTCGACGCTGGGGCCGGCCAGCAACAGGCACAGCGCGCGGCGTGCATCGACCGGCAGTCGGCCGCTGTCGCCGACGAACAAGGCGCCACCGCTCAACGTAGTGGGTGCCGGCGCGACGGGCGCGCTGGTGGCTTCGCTATCGGTTTCGGTCTCAGACCAGTTCATCGCGTCTTTCCTTGAGGAACCAGATCAGCGGTACGCGGGCGCGTCGCACCACGCCGTCACCGCCAGTCCATTCCACGGTTTCGAGTTGGTCGGTCATCACCTTGCCATGGCGGGTGCCGATGGAGAGATAGCCGATCACGCTACCCAGGCCCTGCCGCGCCGGCCGCTCGCGCAATACCTGCGAGATGCTCAGGCGCGGGCGTGAGCCCAGCAGCATGAAGAGATTGTCTTTCAGCGTGCGCACGTCGATCTCCGACTGCGCGACCAGATCACCAACGCTGTCGAGGGTGATCTCGGCGGCTTCGGCGTAATAGATGGAGGTGTCGACCTGATGCGTGCGCGGGTCGTGCAGGCGCCATTGGCCGATCGAGCGCACACGCGCCGATGACAGCGGCAACACGAAGCCGGTGGGCGCGGTCGGCCGCACTTCATCGCGCAGCTGCAGGGCCTGGCCCTGCGCCTGCTTGAGCAGCTGGTTGAGACGGCGCTGTTCCAGATAACCGCGGCTCTGCACGAAGCCACGCAGGCTGCGGGCGAAATGCTGCATCACCTCGTGCACCTGGCCGCCGCGTTCCAGCAAGGTGCTGGTGAAGTTGCGCAGGAAGTTGCGCTCGTTGCGGTCCAGCTTGCGGGTGAAGCCACGGTTGAGCACGGTGTCCAGCGCGGCGTCGAGTTCACCGCTGCGGCGCGGATCATTGAGCAGGTCCCAGAACGCCTGGAAACTGCGCCCGGCATCGGATTCGCCGATCACATCGACGCCGTTGAACAGGCGGTCGAGCACGTCGCCGCGTGCGCCTTCGTCGTCGATGATGCGTTCGCGGAAGCGGCGGTTGAGCTGTTCGAAGTCATCGCGCACGCGGCGGAAGTCCTCGGCCAGGTCATCGGCCAGGCGGATCACGTCGCGGGTGCGTTCCAGCGCGCGCTTGCCATCCAGCGCGCTGACCTTGCCGGTGGACACCTGGGCGATCTCGGCATCGATGCGATCGCGCTCGGCCTTGAGCGCGGCCAGCCGTGCTTCCGGATCGGCCTCGGTTTGCTGGGCCAGCTGCGAGATCTGCTGCATCACCATCGCCAGCCGGCTTTCGGTGGCCAGGCTGGCGTTGTGCTCGATGCCGGCGATGAAGCGAATCGCCTGCACGGCGTGCCGCGACAGTTCGTATTCCTCTTCGCTCGCGCCTTCAGGCAGGCGCCGTACCAGCCAGCCCTGGGCCAGCCAGTAGGCGATGTAGGCCGGTGCGGTGCGCGGCAGCTCGACCTCAAGCTCCTCGCCATTGAGCGTGTCCAGCTGCTGCTGCAGGCGCTCGGCGAGGATGGAGCCGGGGATGCGACGGTCCGCTTCCAGCAGCAGGCCCTGCAACAGGCCCACCAACACCGGCGCACGGTCGGAGGCCAGCAGTTTCCATAGCGGCTGCTCGCGCAGACGCTGGTAGCCGGCGATACGTTGGCGGTACTTCATCGAGCGCGTGCGATCCCTGGGCTCAGCGTCGGGCGTGGCCGACTTCGATGAAACGCAGGAACTCGGCGCGGGTGCGCGCGTCGTCATGGAAGGTGCCGCGCATGCGCGAGGTGACCATGCTGACGCCACGCTTGTGGATGCCGCGGGTGGTCATGCACTCATGTGCGCCTTCCACCACGATGCCCACGCCCATCGGCTGCAGCACGTCCTGGATGACGTCGGCGATCTGCGCGGTCATCTTCTCCTGCACCTGGAAGCGCCGCGCATAGGCCTCGACCACACGCGCCAGCTTGGAGATGCCGACCACGCGGCCGTTGGGGATGTAGCCGACGTGCACACGGCCGATGATCGGCGCCATGTGGTGCTCGCAGTGGCTTTCGTACTCGATGTCGCGCAGCACGATCATTTCGTCGTAGCCGGCCACTTCCTCGAAGGTACGGGCCAGGTACTCGCGCGGGTCGTCGTTATAGCCCTTGAACCAGTCGCCATAGGCCTCGGCTACCCGCCGCGGGGTGTCGAGCAGGCCTTCGCGGGAGGGATCTTCACCGGCCCAGCGCAGCAGGGTGCGCACGGCGTCTTCGGCCTGGGCTTGGGTGACGGACGGGTTCTTGGGATCGGCCATTACAGAACTGCGCTTGGATTACGGGGTGGACATGCTACCAGCCGGGGCTGTGGAGGAGCATTTACGGCGCCTTGACCGGCTCCGGCGAGCCGGACACGGAGAATCTATTTCATTGTTTTACATGGGATTTTTGAAAGCCGGCCGATCCGCCGGTTCAATCTGCCGGCCCTGCGGCCCGCTTGGCCGTGGCGGTATCGCGCTCCAGCGCCTGCAACAGGCTGGGCGCACGCGCGTTGGCGATATCGGCGATGCGCCAGCTGCCGCCGTGGCGCTGCAGGGTCAACTGCAGTTGCAAGGGGTGCTGGGGGTCGTCGAGCTGGGTGCTGGCGCGCAGTTGGCCGCCGGCCAGTGGCTGGATGTCGAAGCTGAGCTGGCGCAGGTCCTGCGCGGTGTCCTGACAGTCACAAAGCGGATCGCCGTCCAGATAGCCGACTTCGCCGGCGTACGCGTCGCTATTGGCCTGCATCGCGGCAATCAGACCCGGCGTGTAGACCTCTTCGTCGGGGAGGATGGCGTCCAGCCCGGCATCCGGGTGGTAGCCGGCGTAGATGTGGCTGAGGAAGCTGCGGGCGTTGCTGATGTCCTGGGCATTGGTACCGGCCGTGGCCGGGGTTGCTGCGGGTATGGCAGTGGCAGGTGCGTCCTTGTTGCAGCCGGTCAGGGCCAGGAGCAGCAGCGTCGTGGTTGCCAAGGTTTTCATATGCGTCCTTGCGGTGTTCCGTGGCCGGGTTTCTGGTGCTGAAAGCGACAACGCATCAGTCATCAAGAGTATCTGGCTTCTTCAGCGCCTTTTTCTCATCAGCAACCAGGCGGCGTTCCACTTTCTTAACGTCTTCAGCGGGAGGAATATCTTCCGGAGCGATTCCGCGAGCCAGCAGTGTCTGACGTACCGCTTTGTTGTTGGTCACATGCTCGGTCGATATCTCGAGCTCGCTGACCATCTGCTTGCCTTTCGCGTTGTGGATGGTGATCTCCGTGGCAAAGTCCTTCGCCTTCAGCAACAACGTCGGAGCGAAGTCAGCAAGCGGCCTGTTCGCCGGAACACTCCAGCGAACCTTCATCTCCTGCGTGTTCCTGCCAAAAAAAGCGGTGTCGCCCTTGCTGCGGATCAACGCGAAATCCTGGTTGCCGCCTGTCTGTTGAAAGATCACGCTGGAGAGTTCTTTTTCCGTCTCACTCAACTTGCGCCGGGCTTCAACACGCTCATTTTCCAGCAAACGCTGCTCGATGAGCTCCGCGCGGCGGGTCTGCATTGCGAAGTAAGTCTGGGCGAAGGCAATCTGTTGCTTTCGTGAATCTCCGTTCTGGGCAACCAGGTAGCAGGCGTAGCGGGTCAACATCATGTCCTCGACATCCCGCTGGCTTCCGGAGCCCAGATCAACCATTTTGTTGACGTCAACAAAATGGTCTTCGATGGCATGCCCGGAGACCTCGCATGCCGTCTTCGCCTTGGATATGACCGTGCTCGAAAAGTTGCGCCATTCGGCGTAACCCAGCAGATGCTGGAGATCTCTGGCCAACCAGAATTCCACACCACCGTCCGTCCGTTCCGCATGTGCTTCAAAGTCACGCGTGAGCGCCTGCACAAAATCCGTTTTCACTACCGGCCTCCTTTCCATCCGGAATCCACACTGGGGATCATAACGACCCTTTCAAACGTTGCGCCAAGCCGGACCAGCGGCTGGCATGGCGGGCCAGCGACGCTTCGATCACCTCGGCGCTTCCAGCCAGATGCAGACCGTTCCTGGCGCGGGTGATGCCGGTGTAGAGCAGCTCGCGGCTGAGCACGCGGTTGTCGCGGCGTGGCAATTGCAGCCAGACCTGATCGAACTCCGAGCCCTGCGCCTTGTGCACGGTCATGGCGAAGGCGCTTTCGTGCAGCGGTAAGGCCGCCGGGTGGAAGGCACGTGGGTTGGCCGGGTCGTCGCCGGGGAACCAGGCGCTGACCCCGCGGCCGTCGCCATCACGCAGGCAGATGCCGACGTCGCCGTTGAACAGGCGATGGCGGTAGCTGTTCTCGCCAATGATCAGCAGGCGCCCGTGGAACCAGCCCGGGCCCAGCGCGCGGCCACGGGTGCCGGCCAGCAGGTCTTCGATGCGGGCGTTGAGTCCACGTGCGCCCTGCGGGCCTTCGCGTACGGCGGTGAGCAGACGCATGCGGCCGGCCAAGGCCAGCGCGTCGGCCGGCGTGGCCGCATCGGCCAGGGCCTGCCAGTACTGCTGCAGCGGCTCGCGCCAGGCCTGCAGCGGATCGATATCACCTTCGTGGAAGTGCACGCCGGTCAGTTGGTCGTCGCGCAGCAGCTGCAACGCCTGCACCGCATCGCCGTCGCGCATCGCGCTGGCCAGTGGTGCGAGCTGCAGGGCTTCGCTCTGGCGGTAGCCGCGCTTCAGCTGCACGCGGGCACCGGCGAAGTCGGCGGGCTTGGTTTCAACAGCATCCGCTGGCAATTCGCCCAGCAGCGGGCGGAGCGCTTCGGCGTCCGTTGCAGTGGTGCGCTGGCCATCGCCGGCGGCGCGCAGGATGGCGCTGAGCACGTCGCCGGCTTCCACCGAGGGCAGCTGGTCCGGGTCGCCGAGCAGCACCAAGCGGGTGCCGGCGGCGATGGCTTCGACCAGCTTGGTCATCAGTGGCAGGTCGATCATCGAGGCTTCGTCGACCACGATGACGTCATAGGGCAACGGGTTGTCGGCGTGGTGGCGGAAGCGTGGTGAATCGGGGATCACGCCGAGCAGGCGGTGCAAGGTGGTGCCGGTGCTCGGCAGTTGCTCGCACAGGGCGCTGTCGATGCCTTCCGCCGAAAGCTTCTGCAGGGCATGGCGCAGGCTTTCGGCCATGCGCTCGGCGGCGCGGCCGGTTGGCGCTGCCAGGGCGACGCGCGGTGCTGGTTGGTTTATGGCCTGCGCCTGTGCGGCCAGCAGCACCAGCAGGCGGGTGATGGTGGTGGTCTTGCCGGTGCCAGGGCCGCCGGTGACCAGCAGCAGGTTGTGGCGCAGGGCGGTGGCTGCCGCTCTTGCTTGGTGGTCTAAAAGCTTCCCCTCATCCGCCCTTCGGGCATCCCCACCTTCGCGGGGACAGGCCCTTTGATCTCCCGCAGGCGGGAGAAGGAAGAGATCAGGCTGCGCTGAGGTCTGTGGTTCTTGCGGCGCTGCCTGCCCAGGAAACAAGCAAGCAAACACCGCTGCCAATCCGGCCACATCACCACCAACAACCGGTGTCTGCCCGATCCGCTGCAGACCCGTCGCCAGGCGGCGCTCGTACTCGCGATACCGGCGCAGATACAGCAGCCCGTTCTCCCACACCAGCGGCGCCTGCTGCGACTCCAGGCTGTTATCCACAGCTGTGGATATCCATTTGGACGACGCAAGCTGCGCAATCCATTCCTCGGCAGCCGGCCATTCCACACCGGCATCCACCAATCGCTGCGGCTGGGTCGGATCAAAGCCCGCATGCCCCTGCGATACCGCCAGCGAGGCCAAGGCCGCAGCAGCCAGCACGGTATCCGGCGTTTCCGCATCCAGCCGCCGCAGGCTCTGCGCCAAGGCATGGTCCAGCGCGCGCAGCGCGCCGGCTTTGTTCAATGCGGCCAGCAGGCTCATGCCTCGCCTCCCAGTCGTGCCAACAAGGCCGCGTGGCCGTCGCGGCCACCGGCAAACAATTCATCCACCGCATGCACCAGCTCCGGGGCGAAGTTGTGCGCGTACAGGCCCGGCGACTGCGGACGCGTTGCATCCAGTCCACGGCAGAACAGGTAACGGATGCCACCGAAGTCACGCGCATAGTCGTAACCGGCACCGATGCGGAAACGCAGCCAGCGGTGCAGGGCCACGGTGTAGATCAGCGCCTGCAGGTCGTATTCGCTGTGGCGCATGGCTGCGTCCAGCTGCGCCGGGGCGTAATCCGGCAAGCGGTTGGATTTGTAATCGAGCACGTACCAACGCCCGTCGCGGACGTAGGTAAGGTCGATCTTGCCGGTCATCAGCCCTTCCAGCTGACGGCGCAGGCCGAAGCCGTTACGGCCGCGCACCACCCCGTGTGCATGCAGCACACGCAGCAGTGCCGGCACCGTGGTCGACTGCATGGCGAAGTGGAACTCGATTTCGGCGCGGCGCTCGCCTTCATCCAGCGAATGCAGGGCACCGCCTTCGGGCAGGGTGACGGTCAGGGTCTGGCCGATCAGCTCGGCCAGCAGCGCTACGCCGTCTTCGATCTCTTCATCGATGTAACCGTCGGCGCGCATCGCCTTGGCGATGATCTCGGCCTGACCTTCCGGCGCGGCTTGGCCGGGCTGCCAGTCGCGCCAGACGCCGAAGTCGACGTTCTCCAGCGCGGCATGCAGCACGTTACCGAAGCGGCTGCCGGCAAAACGCGGATCGAATACCTCCGGCTGTGCGGTGGCGGCTTCATTGGCCGGCTCGGCATCGACGTCGACCTGTGCCGGTTCATCGGCGGCACCGCCGCTGTCCTCGGTGGCGGCGGCGGCAGTGTCGTGGCCACCTTCGGCATGGGCGAGCTGGGTGAAGCTGTAGACCCACCAGTCGTGCGGCACGCTGCGGCGCACCTCGCGCACCGGCGGCAAGGCCTGTTCGCGTTCGGGCGGCAGGCGCGTCGGCGCCGGGCCGCTGTCGACTTCGATCACCTGGATATCGGCATGCTCGGGCAAGCCCTGCAGCATCGGCCCGAGCCGCGAGGTCGCCAAGCCAGTCAAGGCACCGCCACTTATCCACAGCGCATGCTCGGCGCGGGTCAGGCCGACGTAGAGCAGACGCGCGGTTTCGGCCTCCTCATCGGCATTGACCTGCTGGCCGACGGCCTTCCAGTCCGGGTCTTCCTTGTCGATCTTCCAGTGCAACACGCGCTGTTCGCCGTCATGCACGGTGCGATGGTTGCTGCTGTCCGGCGCATTGGTGGCGATGCCGACAAAGGGCAGATAGACCAGCGGGTACTCCAGGCCCTTGCTCTTGTGCAGGGTGATGATCTGCACACGGCGGGCGTCCGATTCCAGCCGCAGCAACTGCGCTTCGTCGCCTTCATCGGCGTGCGCGATCTGTGCCTGCAGCCAATCGAGCAGGCCGTGCAGGCCGATGCTGCGGTTGCTGGCTTCCTGCAGGGCTTCGGCCAGCTGCAGGTAGTTGGTGAGGCGGCGCTCACCGTCGATCAACAGCAACAAGCGCTCGGCCTGTTCGGCACACAGGTCCGATAGCAGGGCGAGCACGCCGCCACGCTGCCAGCGCTCCCGCCATTGCAGCAGGCGTTCCTGGTGCAGGCGCTGTTGTTCGCCTTCATGTTCCATCGCGGCGATGGCGGCTGCGCTTTCGCCCAGCAGCACGGTGGCAAGCGCGGCACGCAGGCGGCCTTCGTCGGCCGGCTGCAGCAGGGCCAGCAACAGCAAGCGCAGTTCGTGCGCCTCGGCGCTGGCGAACAGGCTTTGCTTGCCTGCAGCTACCGCCGGGATGCCGAGCGCGGCCAGGGCCTGCTGCACGCGTGAGGCTTCTTTGTGCGAGCGCACCAGCACGGCGATGTCGCCCGGCTGCACGGGCTTGCCATCGACCAGCGCGCGTTCTTCGCGGGCGGCACTGAGCACCTTGTGGATATCTGCCACGCAGGCGGCGGTGGCGGCGTCGCGCGAGGCATCGGCCTTCAGCGGCTTGCCGTCGACGCCGCCTGCAATCAGCTGCAGGGTCAGCGCCGGAGCTGGCTTTCCGTCGAACAGATAGTCGGCATCGCTGCGCTTGCTGCCCGGCAAGACCGGCTCGAACTGGATGCGCTCGTCGAGGAATGCCTCGGGGCCGGCGTTGTCGTACAAGGCCTGGATCGCACGCAGCACGCCTGGACGCGAGCGGAAGTTGCGGTCCAGTGCGGGTGCGGCTTCGGCCAATGCCTTGGCCTGCAGATAGGTATGCACGTCGCCGCCACGGAAGCCGTAGATGGCCTGCTTGGGGTCGCCGATCAGGAACAGCGCGGCATCGCCGTCATCGGCCGCGAATACGCGGCGGAAGATGTCCCACTGGCGCGGGTCGGTGTCCTGGAACTCGTCGACCAGGGCGAAGCGGTACTGCGCACGCAGACGTTCGGCCAGATGCGCGCCATGCGGGCTGTGCAAGGCGTTGGCGACGTTGTCGATCAGGTCGTCGTAAGTCTGCTGGCGGCGCAGCTGCTTGAGCTGGGCAAGCCGCTGACGAACCTCGTTGCGCAACTGGTGCAACAACACGATCGACTGCTGGCGCTGCCACTGTGTCACCTGCGCCAACGCCTGCAGGTAGTCGGCGATCAGTGGCTGCAGCGGCGATTGCGGGGTGCTGCCGGCCTTGGCCTTGTTGGTCTTGGCAGTGAGCACGTCCAGCGTCAGCCGCTCCAGACGTTCGTCCAGCTCGGCAGTCGGATCGGGGTGGCGGCTCCACTGCAGCAGTTGCTGGAACAGCGACTCGATCCAGTCGGACTTGTAGCTGGACTTGTTGAGGATGCCACCTTCCAGCGCGCCACGCAGCTGCTGCAGATAGGTGTCGCCATGCTCGGCGATGCCGGCAGCAAGACGCTGCGCAGCGGCGTCGCGGAACGGGCGTGTGTCTTCGATCAGGGTCTGCGGTGGCTGTGGATGAAGTGGCAGCTCGGCAGCCAACGCAGGCAGATCCCGGGCCAGTGCGTCCGGACTTTTCCACAGGCCGAGCAGCGCTTCGAGATGCTCGCCCTGCCCTGCGTGCAGACGCCACAGATCGGCAGCCAGTTCGGCATGCAGTTCGCGGGTATTGGCCAACAACTCGGGCGCGGCAAAGGTGTGTCCGCTCTCCAGGGCGTATTCGCCCAGAACGCGGGTACAGAAGCCGTGGATGGTGAAGATCGAGGCCAGGTCGGTTTCTTCGGCGGCGATGCGCAGGCGCCGGCCCAGTTGTGCGGCACTTTCCGCACCCTGCTGCAGGTGGCGCTGCAGGATGTCGCGGGTGAGCGTGGTTTCAGGGCTGTCCTTGTCGTCCGGCGCGCTGTCGACCACGCGCGCAGCCAGTTCCAGGCGCTCGCGGATGCGCTTGCGCAGCTCCTGGGTTGCGGCGTCGGTGAAGGTGACGGCCAGGATCTGGCCCATGCGCAGGCCCTGCTCCACCACCAGCCGGGTGAACAGCGTGGCCAGGGTGAAGGTCTTGCCGGTGCCGGCACTGGCCTCGATCAGGCGCAGGCCGTCCAACGGCAGGTGCAGGTACGGGTCCTGCTGCAGCGCTTCGGTGCTCATGCGCCGGCTCCGTTCATGGCATCGGTTTCAGCGTCGAAATCGGGCAAAACGCGGCCCTCGCGTAGCGCGGTAAATATCAACAAGGCGTTGTGGATAAATCTGTGAGTAGTGCTTGGCGAAGCGAACGGATCAGTACCGCGCAAGGCCAATTGCAGGGCTTCGCCGTTGCGCTCGCCCCAGCTGTGTTCACTGCCGTACCAGCGCGCCTGTGCGGCGTTTTCGCGTTTGTCATCGTCGGCGTTGTAGATCTCCCAACCGGTGTAGGGAGCGAACAGCAGCGGCGCCTGCATTCCTTCGAAACGCAGACGCAGCAAGGCTTTCAGGGCTTCCTGTGCAGCCTCTGCAGAGAGCTCTGGAAGCCGATGCGGGCCATAGCCAGCCTGCCCGTTGTCATGGAACTGCAGCATCGATGTCGGCACACCGGCAGCGTTCACCAGCAGCCAATCCAGGCCGCCGCGCAGCACATACGCCACCCCTGGCGACCCCGCCTGCAGGCGAACCAGCCCCTGTGGATGAATCTGCTCGACGCGCCCATGCAGGCGCACGCCATCCAGCTGAACTTCGTAACGTTGCGAGCCCAGCGGCTGGCCGTCGTACCACTGCGAAAACGTTTCCGCGCAGGGCCGGATGCGGCTGAGCATGCGTTCGAACTGCTGCCGCCCAAGCGCACCGGAAGGCAACAACGCGCGGGCACGCAACCGCTGGTACAGACCAGCTTCGTGGCCCTCCAGCAGGGCACTGAGTACGTGTTGCTGCAAGGACGAATGCAGGCGACCGCCACTGGGTACCAGCAGCGGCTCGATGTCTTCGCTGTCATCGATTTCACCCGCCAGCCGTAGGCCCAGGCGCTGATTCAGGAACTGCGCGGCCGGGTCACTGATGAAACGCCGCAGGGCATCCAGCGACAGGCTGTCGTCATTGAGCGCGCTGGGCAGCGGTGCATTCAGCGGGCCATCGAACCATGGCGCCAGCCGTTGCCGGCTGCCGCCGACCGCGTTGGCGGCCGGATGCCACTGGCGCCGGTAACTGAAACGACGCGGCTCGCCATCGCCGCCAAATGCCGCCGGGGCGAACGGCTGCAGCGGGTGCCGCACCACCAGTTGCTTGCGCGCGGCAGCGCTATCCAAGTGATACGCCGACGACGCGTTGACCAGTTCGCTGACCAGCACCGAGGGCTCGCGCACACTGCCGTCGCGGGCATCGGCGCCGAGATAGCTCAGGTAGAACACGTCCTGCGCCGAGGCGAACAGCTGCAGGAACAGGAAGCGGTCGTCCTCGCGCAGCGAGCGGTCGCCATAGCGACGGCGCTCAGTGCCCAGCTCGGCGGTGAGCCGGCTCAGGCCAGCTGCCGGATCGCGGCGTGGGAAATCACCGTCGTTCAAACCCAGCACGCAGATCACCCGGAACGGCAACAGGCGCATCGGCACCATGCGGCCGAAGCTGATGCCGCCGGTCAGCAGCGGCGCGCGGGTATCGGCTTCCGACAGCACCGAGGCGAAATGTGCGCGTACTACTTCAGCCGGCACCGGCGCGTCGAAACCGGCGCTGTTGGCTTCTTCGGCGAATTCGTTGACCAGCTTGCGCAGGCGGTCCAGCGCGCGCACGGCGGACGGTTCGGTCGGGGTTTCCGGCAACAGCGCCAGCAACAAGCCGAGCAGGCGCTCGCGCCATTGGTTTGGAGTCAGCGCTTCGGCCAGGGTTTTCTGGTGGCGAGCGAGAACGCGCAGCAGACGGATCAGCGCATCCAGTGCAGCCAACCCACCGCCTTCCAGTTCCGGCCACGGCGCGACACCAGCAATGTCCTCATCGCTGCCGCTGGCGTGGCCGAGCAGCAGCCGATCCAGCGCGAACTGCCAGGTGTAGGCATCGTCTGCCGGCGCCTGATGCTGCTTACGATGGCCAGCATCCAGGCCCCAGCGCGCGCCGGCGGCCTGCAGCCAACCGTGCAGGCGTTCGAACGCAGCCGCGTCCAGACCGGAGGCGGCCGCCAGCGGCGCGCTGGACAGCAGGTCGAGGATTTCATTGAGGCCGAAACGCGACACCGGCAGGCCCAGCAGCTGCACGAACACCTCGGCCAGTGGCTCGCCCTGCAGCGGACTGGCATCGGCCAGCGCCCACGGAATATGCGCATCGTTGCCGCCACGGCCGCCAAACACCGATTCCAGGTAGGGCACGTAGGGATCGATATCCGGCGCCAATACCGCGATCTCGCGCGGCTGCAGTGGTGGGTCGAAACGTTGGTCTTCCAGCAGCGCGCGCAGCTGGTCGTGCAACACCTGCATCTCGCGCAGGCGGGTGTGGCAGGCATGGATCTGGATGCTGGGGTCGTCCACCCGCAACGCCTCGCGCAACGGCGGCGAGGGCAGCGCGCGGCGGTGGAACAGGTCGGTCTGCAGGCGATGCAGCAGGCTGTCGCCAAGCCCGCCGTCATCCATACCGGGCACGGGAATGCTTTCCGGATCGACATAGGCAGCGATTTCGCCGCTGGGGTGCACCACTTCGTAGTCGCCCAGCACCGCCATGAAGTCACGGCCGGCTTCGCCCCAGGCCTGCAGCAGCGGGTTTTCGCCGGCCTCGATACCGAACGGCTCGGCGAGGCCGCTGCGCAGCTTTTCCTTCAGCGTCTGCAGGTCCCCCCAATAGGAACGCGTTGGCGTCGGCATATAGAAGTGCAGCGTGCCAACCCGCGCTTGGGTGGCGATCACCCGCAGCACGTCCGGCGAGACGTTGAGCGTGGCGAAAGCGAACAGCCGCTGCGGCAGCCCTTGCGGCAAGGGCTGGTGCTCGCCTTCAAAGCGGGCCAGGTAATCGTTGATTCGCCGTGCGCGGTAGTTCTGGCCACCAGCGATATGCCGCCAGAGGATGGCCTGCGGGTCGTCCGGCTCGGCACCGTCCTCCCAGCGGAGCAGCCAGTCGCGGCGCCAGGCCTGGTACTTCTCGAACACCCCGCCCAGCTCGGCGGCCAGCGCCCACGGACGCAGCGGATCATCGCGATCCAGGTAGGCACGCAGCCCGGCCATCGCCGGTTTCTGCATCAAGCTGCTGTCGGTCAACGCCCCATACAAACGCCAGTGCAGCCCGGTCGCGCCCAGATCATCGCGCTCACCCGGCACATTAGCCTTCAGTGCTTTGGCAACGAACTCGCCGGGGGTCAGGAATTCCAGATTGGCCGACACGCCATATTCGGCGGCCAGGGTGGACTGCAGCCAACGGCGCATTGCAACCTGCGGGATCAGGACGATATCGGCAGCCAGCAAAGGCTGGCCGGGCGCCGGCTCGCGCAGCGCATGGGCCAACAGCTGGGCCAACACATCCAGGGCATTGGAGTGGTACAGGCGGAAATCGGGGGCATTGCTCATCACGCCATCTTGCCGCAGCAGCATCGCAGGGGGCGAGACATGAATGCATTGCGCACAGTCCAGACCTGCTGACTCTCCCATCCCCTGCACACTGTGTTGCTGACAAAGCCCCAAGCTGTGCATGGCGCTGTGCGCTGACAATGAGACAATACTGCACGGTCCAGTACGCTTATGTTCAGGCGCTGCTGGCAATCCTAGAACGTTGGTTTTCCGTTAAAGGCCGTCATGCCCTCAGCCCGGACTCCCTTGGTGCAGTTGTCCAACGTGCGAATCGATCGCGGCGGACGCACCATCCTGCGCGACGTTTCGCTGCAGGTACCGCGCGGCAGCATCACCGCTGTGCTCGGTCCTTCGGGCAGCGGCAAGTCAACCATGTTGGCGGCGCTGACCGGTGAGTTGCGGCCGGTATCCGGCACTGTGCAGCTGTTTGGTCAGGATATTCCGCACGGCAACCGCGATCTGCTGGAGATGCGCAAGAACGTCGGCGTGCTGCTGCAGGGCAATGGCCTGCTGACCGACCTGAGCGTGGCCGACAACGTGGCGCTGCCGCTGCGTGCGCATACAAAGTTGCCGGAGCCGGTGCTGCATCGACTGGTGCAGATGAAGCTGCATGCGGTTGGCCTGCTGGCCGCTGCCGATGCTTGGCCGCGCGAGCTGTCCGGCGGCATGGCGCGGCGCGTGGCACTGGCCCGTGCACTGGCCCTGGACCCGCCGTTGATGATCTACGACGAGCCGCTGACCGGGCTGGACCCGATCGCCTCGGGCGTGATCATGAGCCTGATCCAGCGTTTGAACGACAGCCTCGGCCTGACCAGCATCATCGTCAGCCACCATGTCCACGAGACCCTTCCGATCAGTGATCAGGCAGTGGTGATCGCCAATGGCGGCATCGTGTTCTCCGGCACACCGGACGAATTGCAGGCCAGCACCGACCCACTGGTGCGGCAGTTCCTGCACGGCGAACCGGATGGCCCGATTCCGTTCGATGCACCGACGCGTAATTACGGGTTGGAGAACGCGTGATGACAACCGTGCACGCGATGTTTGATACCTGCTCCCTCTCCCGCACAGCGGGAGAGGGCTGGGGTGAGGGCGCTTTTAAAGCACGTGGAGCAAAAGCTCCCCTCATCCGCCCTTCGGGCACCTTCTCCCGCTTGCGGGAGAAGGACGTGTCGTCCAGCGTGATCAGCGCTTCTGGAGCCCTTTCCTGATGCCCTTCACCTCCTCCATCCGCTCGCTGGGCCGTGCCGGGCTGTTCTCGCTGACGGTGCTGCGTGGCTCGTTGCCAACGCGCGACTTCCTGGCCGAGCTGACCCGCGAGATCTACAAGATCGGCGCGCGTTCGCTGCCGATCATCGCCGTTGGCGGCGCCTTCGTCGGCCTGGTGCTGACCCTGCAGGGCTACCGCACGCTCACCACCTTTGGTGCTTCCGATGCGCTGTCCACCCTGCTTGGCCTGTCGCTGTACCGCGAACTGGCACCGGTGCTGACCGCGCTGCTGTTCATCGGCCGCGCCGGCAGCTCAATCGCCGCCGAACTCGGCCTGATGCGGGCCACCGACCAGATCAAGGCGCTGGAGCTGATGGCCATCGACCCGATCGCCAAGGCAGTCGCGCCGCGCTTCTGGGCGGCGGTGCTGACCGTGCCGCTGCTGACCGGCATCTTCTGCTCGCTGGCCATCGCCGGTGGTTACTTCGAAGCGGTGCACATCCTAGGCCAGGACAACGGCACGTTCTGGTCGGGGCTGCGCGGCAGCGTCGACTTCTGGGACGACTTTGCCGTGGCCCTGCTCAAGTCGGCGATCTTCGGCGGTACCGCGGCGCTGGTGGCGGCGTATGTCGGCTTCCATGCCGAGCCGACCATCGAAGGCACCTCGGTGGCTACCACCCGTGCGGTGGTGAACGCCTCGTTGCTGGTGCTGATGTTCAACTTCGTGCTGTCGGCGCTGCTGTTCCAATGATGCGAGTCCCTCGCAAGAGCCCGCACATCCGTGTGCGGGGATCAAACAAAGAATCGAACAACCCGCTTCGCTTCGCGAAGCACCAGATGGATCAGGAGTGAGACACAACATGGCCATCCGTGGACCCAGACTCGAATTTTCCGTCGGCGCCTTCCTGCTGCTGGCCCTGGCCTCGCTGCTGGTGCTGGCCGTCGCCTCCACCAACCAGCGCTTCGGCACCGGCGGTGGCGGCTATGAACTGAAGGCCCGTTTCAGCCAGATCGGCCAGCTGCGCAAGCAGGCGCCAGTGAAGGTTGGCGGTGTGACGATCGGCCAAGTAGCTGACATTCAGCTGGACCCGATTAAATACGATTCCATCGTGACCCTGTCGCTGGACAGCAAGTTCAAGGACCTGCCCGCCGACACCTCCGCCGGCATCTTCACCAGCGGTCTGTTGGGCGAAAGCTATATCGGCCTGCAGCCCGGTGGTGACCCGGACGTCTTGAAGTCCGGTGATGAAATCGTCTTCACCCAGCCGGCGGTAGACCTGCTGCAGCTGGTTGGCAAATACATGTTCAGCGGCGGCGGCAATACCGGCGCGGCTGCAAATGAAACCCCCGGCGCAGACGCGCCTGCTACGGAACCGCAACCATGAAAGTGAAACTGCTCACCATCGTGCTCGCCTCAGTCCTGCTGGCCGCCGCACCGTCGGTCACGCTGGCACAGACGCGCGCGGCTGCCACCGCCGCACAGCCTTCGGCTGCCGCACGCACTGTGCTGGATTCCAGCACCCGCATCATCAATTCGCTGCAGACCCGTCGCGCTGAGTTCCGCGCCAACCCGGCAACGCTGCGCAGCTACATCGATGGCGAGCTGAGCCGCGCCTTCGACCGCGACTACGCCGCCCGCCTGGTGCTGGGCGTGCACGGCCGCGGCGCCGCCGATGCCGACGTCAAGCTGTTCGCCGATGCCATGGCCGACAACCTGATGTCGCGCTATGGCTCGGCCCTGCTCGATATCCAGGGCAAGCCCAGCTTCCGCTACAAGAGCGAACAGCCGCTGCCGGGCAACCGCGGCGTCAAGGTTTCCACCGAGCTGGTCCGCGCCGGCAGCGAGCCGACCCCGGTCGAATACCTGATGCGCAATGTCGACGGCCAGTGGAAGATCTTCGACGTGATGATCGAAGGCATCTCCTACGTACAGACCTTCAAGAACCAGTTCGACGCCCCGCTGCGGCAGAAGTCGATCAAGCAGGTCGCCACCGAACTGCGCAGCGGCAGCATGCAAGCCAATGCGGGTCCGGCCGCTCCCCGTGGCAAGTAACGCCACCTTCCGCACCGAGGGCGACACCCTGCTGCTGGCAGGCGTGATCAACCGCGAGGCGGTGGTTGCACTGTGGCCGCAGCTGACGCGGGCGCTCACTCCTGTGCGCCAGCTCGACCTGGCGGCGGTTGATGGCATCGACAGCGCCGGCTTGGCGTTGCTCGGTGAACTGGCCGCACGTTTGCGGGCACACGGTGGCGGCAACGTCAGCGGCAGCCCGGCTGGTCTGGACGAACTGTGCGCAGCCTACCGGCTGTCACCGTCCCTCGATTTCAATGCCTCCTCGGCAGGAAGCTGACATGAAACTTTTCCGCACCCTCCTCCTTCTGCTCAGTGTGGCTCTGCTGGCCGCCTGTGCGGGCAAGCCAGCACGCGATGCGCTGCCAGCATCCACCGTGGTTGCACCGCAGGCCGCTGAACAAACCGGCGACGCAGCTGCTGCGCCAGCGCAGAGCACTGCAAGCACGGCAACTACCAACAGCGCGCAGAGCACCGCAACCGCCAGCGATGACACCACGCCGACCGGTGCCGAAGACGACTTCGCTGCGCTGTATGGCGGCCCGGCACCGAGCGCTGAAGGCGAGACTACCGGTGCCGCTGCCAGCGTGACCTACGACCCGTGGGAGAAGTACAACCGCGGCGTGCATCGCTTCAACAATGCCGTCGACCGTGGCGTCGCGCGCCCGTTGGCGACCGCGTATACCAATGTCGTGCCGCAGTTCGCCCGCACTGGCGTCAGCAACTTCTTCAGCAACCTGCGTTCGCCGCTGACCATGGTCAACCAGCTGCTGCAGGGCCATGCCGATGATGCCTGGGACACGCTGGGCCGTTTCCTGATGAACTCCACCTTCGGTATTGGTGGCCTGTTCGATCCGGCCAGCAAGGCGATGGTGCCTAAGCGCAGCGAAGACTTCGGTCAGACCTTGGGTGCGTGGGGCTGGCGTCGTTCGCGTTACGTGGAGCTGCCGTTCTTCGGCCCGCGTACCGTGCGTGACGTGTTCGGCCTGGCCGGTGATATTCCGCTGTCGCCGATGCGGCAGATCGAGATGGACAAGGTTCGCATCGGTCTGCAGGGCCTGCAGCTGGTGGACATGCGCGCACAGCTGATGGCAGTCGATTCACTGCGTGACACCGCAGTGGACGAGTACGCATTGACCCGCGATGCCTGGCTGCAGCGCCGCAACTACCAGATCGAAAAGGATCTGCGCCGCGACCGCAAGCATGGCGATGACGACCAGACCACGATCCCGGTCGACGCAATGCCCATGCCGAACTGGGGCGACTGATTCGGCTTACCGCTGGATGAAAAAAGCCCGGGGAAACCCGGGCTTTTTGTTTGGCTGTTTTGTAGGAGCGGCATAAGCCGCGAAGCTGAAGAATCAACAGATCACAGATTGATCCGGTCCATCAGCAATGTCAGCTTCGCGGCTTACACCGCTCCTACAAGTGCGGGGGCTTTACGCGGCCAAGGCTGCGTCGATCGCCTTGCGCAGACCTTCGTCATCGGCGGTGGTGTCCGGTGCGAAGCGGGCGACGACGGTACCGTCCTTGCCGATCAGGAACTTCTCGAAGTTCCACAGCACGGCCGGGGCCGGGTTGGCCTCGATGCCGAAACCGACCAGCTTCTCGCGCATCGGGCCTTCGCCGATGGCGGCCGGCTGGGCAGTGGTCAGCTGCTGGTACAGCGGGTGGATGTCGGCACCAGCAACGCTGATCTTGGAGAACATCCGGAAGCTGATGTCATAGGTGAGCGCGCAGAACTGCTTGATCTCGTCTTCGCTGCCCGGCTCCTGGCCGTTGAAGTTGTTGGCCGGGAAGCCCAGCACTTCCAGGCCGGCGTCCTTCTTTTCGCGGTAGAGCTTTTCCAGGCCTTCGTACTGCGGGGTGAGGCCGCACTTGGAAGCGGTGTTGACCACCAGCAGCACCTTGCCGCGGTAGTCGGCCAGCGAAGTCGGGGCACCGTCGATGGTGGTCAGCGCGGTGTCGTATACGGAAGCGGTCATGCGGTTGCCTGCTGTGGGGTTGGGAGAACGCAAGCATAAACGGCGCAGGTGGCGCTGACACGACCGCAGTGCTGCAACACTGTAGTGCCGAGCCATGCTCGGCTGGGACCTTACCGGTAGAGCCTCTGGCGAGCTTGGCTCGGCACTACATGGGTGCTGCCGGCATTTTGTGGGAGCGGCGCAAGCCGCGAAGCCAGCGCTGCATCAGCCAGCGAAGAGCGAACCCCTCCCCCTCCCTCCCCTTCGCGATGCGAAAGGGAGGGAGGGAGCTGAAGCATGGCTCGGCACTACGCTGTGGGGCTTTCGTCTTCTGCTTCGTCGGCTTCGTCGTCTGTACCCAGCATTGCCTGCGAAGCATCGCTGGACAGCGATTCAACGCCGCGCAGCTTGCGCTCGATGGTGCGGGTCTTGCGGCTGGCGTCGCCCAGGCTCTTGCCGACCGTGTTGATCTGCTTCTCGGCCTTTTCGAGGATGCCGGCGAACTTGCCGAACTCGCTCTTGACCGCGCCCAGCAGGCTCCACACTTCCGAGGAGCGCTGCTCGATGGCCAGGGTGCGGAAGCCCATCTGCAGGCTGTTCAACAGCGCGGTCACCGTAGTCGGGCCAGCAATCACCACGCGGTGTTCGCGCTGCAAGGCATCAACCAGACCGGCGCGGCGGATCACCTCGGCATACAGGCCTTCGGTCGGCAGGAACATCACCGCGAAGTCGGTGCTATGCGGCGGCACGATGTACTTCTCGCTGATCGACTTGGCCTGGATACGGATCGCGCGCTCCAGCTGGTTGCCACTGTTGCGCACCGCCTCCGCATCGCCGGCTTCCTGTGCATCGAGCAGGCGTTCGTAATCTTCGCGCGGGAATTTGGAATCGATCGGCAGCCATACCGGTGTACCCGTATCACCACGGCCGGGCAGACGCACGGCGAAGTCGACCATCTCGCCGCTGTCGGCACGCAGCTTCACCCCGCGTGCGTACTGCTCGGCGGTCAGGGTCTGCTCGAGGATGTTGTCCAGCTGCACTTCGCCCCAGCCGCCGCGGTTCTTGACGTTGCTCAACACGCGCTTGAGGTCGCCAACGCCGGTCGCCAACTGCTGCATTTCGCCCAAACCGCGCTGCACCTGTTCCAGCCGCTCGGAGACCAGCTTGAACGAGGAATCCAGACGCGTATTGAGCGTGCTCTGCAGCTTCTCGTCGACGGTCTGGCGCATCAGTTCGAGCTTGGCGGCATTGTCGCCCTGCAGGTCCTTCAAGCGTGCTTCCAGGGTCTGGCGCATTTCGGTGATGCGCTGCTCGTTGCGCTGGGTCAGTTCGACCAGCTTCTGGTTGAGGGTTTCACCGAAGCGCAGTTGGACCTGCGCACCTTCCTCGCGGCCCTTGCGGGTTTCTTCGACCAGGCTCTGCTGCAGCCCGGCCAGCTGGCGCGCGAAGGCTTCCATGCGCGCTTCCTGCTGCTGACCGAACACGTCGAGCTGGCCGCGCACGTCCTGCAAGCGCGTGCCCAGCAATTGCGCCAGCAGCTGCTGGGCGTTGGCGGTTTCCTCGCGGCCCTTGCGGGCGTCGTCGTTGAGGCTGTCACGCAGCAGGTCCAGGCGCTGGTCGGTGCGTGTGGACAAGTCGGTGAGGTTGCGGCCGAAGCCATCGATGCGGATGTCCTGCTGCCGCGCCATGGTTTCCAGCTGTTCGCGCAGCTCGCCGCGGCCACTGCGTTGTTCTTCGCGCAGGGTATTTTCCAGCGCGGTGTTGTCAGTACGGCGCAGCAACAGCAGCAGCTGCAGCACGAGGACGGCGACCAGCAGGCCGCCAAGGATCAGGGTTTCAGTTTGCATGGGGAGAAGTGTAGCCCTGCCTGTCTCAGAAGCTGATCCTGCAACCAGCCGACCACTGGCGAAAACTGCCATCGGCGCCTATCTGCGATCATGTGCACCCCCACCCGCCGTATCCCTGCCATGAAGCCGCTGTCGCTGCTGCTGTTATCGGGTCTGTTGTGCCTGCTGCCGATGGCAGCCCTGGCCAGCGACTCGCAGACCATCACCTCGCCCAACGCCCTGCCGGCCAATGACGCACGGCCCAAGGTGTTCCTGGCCGGCAGCATCGAGATGGGCAAGGCCGGTGACTGGCAGCAGCAGGTGCAGGCGGCATTGGCTGACCAGGGCGTGTTGATGCTCAATCCACGCCGTGCCGACTGGAACCCGGCCTGGCGCGCCGAGGCCGACGAGCCCGAGTTCCGCCGCCAGGTGGAATGGGAACTGGCCGCGCTGGAGCAGGCCGACATCGTGCTGATGTACTTCGCCCCCGGCACCCAGAGCCCGATCACCCTGCTCGAGTTCGGCCTGTATGCGCGCTCGGGCAAGCTGCTGGTGGCCGCGCCGGCGGGTTATTGGCGCAAGGGCAACCTGGATATCACCGGTGACCGCTACGGCGTGCCGCGCTTTGATGACCTGCCAGCACTGATCAACGCGGTGAAGCAGCGCATCACAGACCAGCGCGTGCGCTGAGCCCACCGGAGAATCAACATGCCGTGGATGGGTATCAACGACCTGGGCACCTTCGTGGTGGCCGTGATTCTGTTCCTGATGTTGCCCGGCCCGGGCACCTTCACCCTGCTCACCGCCACAGCGCGCGGCGGCGTACGTGCCGGCTACGCCACCCTGGCCGGGCTGATGCTGGGCGACCAGATCCTGATCGCGATTGCCGCCACCGGCGTCGCCGCGCTGCTGCAGGCCCATCCGATGCTGTTCGCCGCGCTGCGCTACGTCGGCGCGGCCTACCTGATCTGGGTCGGCATCAACCTGCTGCGTGAACCGGCCGCAGCCGCCGTCGGTGAAAGTGCGCCGGTACAACACGGGCGGCGCTGGTTCCGCCAGGCTTTGCTGGTTGGTGTGCTCAACCCGAAGGCGATCCTGTTCTACATGGCCTTCTTCCCGCTGTTCATCGACCCAGTGCGGCAGCGCGGTGCGCTGACCCTGGCGACGATGGCGGTGCTGATCGCCCTCCTCAGCATCGGCTGGTGCTCGGTGCTGATCTTCGGCGGCCAGTTCATCGCCCGCCGCCTGGCCGGCTATCCGCGTGTTGGCGTTTGGCTGCGACGCGGGGTTGGCGTCTGCCTGGTGGTGTTCGGGCTGCGCCTGGGTATTGCCGATTGAGGGTGCTGCTGGCGCGGCGCTGATCAACGCCGCGAGCCACGTTGGCGGCGTAAGCTCGGTTGCCGGGTCCACAACCTGGCCTGGACTCGCGCTTTTATGCCGAATTCGGCACGTTGACATCTGTACGCGGTAAAAGAAGGCCAAATAGCGGGTTTTTCTGGCTTTGCTGCACTGCGTTACGCCAAACTCGGCCGCTTCCCCGAACCACCACGAACCGTGAGGTCCGCATGCAATCCTGGCTCCGGCGCAAGCCCATCGACCAACTCACCGAACACGAAGAAGGCCGTCGGCTTATTCCAACGCTGAGCTGGCCCCATCTGGTTGCGCTCGGCATCGGCGCCATCGTCGGCACCGGCATCTACACGCTGATCGGCGTGGGTGCGGACAAGGCCGGCCCTGCGGTGCTGCTGTCCTTCATCATCGCCGGCACCATCTGCGCCTGTGCGGCGCTGGCCTATGCCGAGCTGTCGACGATGATGCCGGCTGCCGGCAGCGCCTATACCTACAGCTACAGTGCACTGGGCGAGACCATCGCCTGGGTGGTGGGCTGGAGTTTGATTCTTGAGTACTCGCTGGTGGTCAGCACGGTGGCGGTTGGCTGGTCCGGCTACTTCGTCGGCTTCCTCGAATGGCTGCACACCTCGTTCGGCTGGAACGTGGCCTTGCCGCAAGCCCTGGCCGCCGGCCCGCACGTGGAAGGCGGCTTCCTCAACGTGCCGGCCATCGTCATCACCTTCCTGGTCGCCGGCATGTTGATGGTCGGCACCAAGGAGAGCGCCACCCTCAACGCAGTGCTGGTGGTGTTCAAGCTGATCGCACTGGCGGTGTTCGTGGCAGTGGCCTTGCCGGCCTTCGACAGCGCCAACCTGCAGCCGTTCATGCCGTATGGCTTCCCCAAGTCGATCAGCGCCGATGGCGTGGAGCGCGGGGTGATGGCGGCGGCGGCGATCATCTTCTTCGCCTTCTACGGCTTCGATGCGATCTCCACCGCGGCCGAAGAGACCAAGAACCCCAAGCGCGACCTGTCGATCGGCATCATCGGTTCGATGGTCGGCTGCACCATCATCTACCTGCTGGTGGCCTTGGCCGCGGTCGGTGCGATGAGCTACACGGTGTTCGGCAAAAGCGCCGAGCCGCTGGCGCTGATCATGCGCGAACTCGGTCATGGCACCGCTGCGCTGGTGATAGGCATCGTCGCCATCATCGCGTTGCCGACCGTGCTGCTGGCGTTCTTCTACGGCCAGAGCCGCATCTTCTTCGTGATGTCGCGTGACGGCCTGCTGCCGCGTGGTCTGTCCAAGGTCAACCAGCGCACCGGCACGCCGGTCACCATCACCCTGTTCACCGCGGTGCTGGTTGCTGCGCTGGCCGGTGTGGCGCGGCTGGATGAAATCGCCGCGCTGGCCAATGCCGGCACCCTGGCCGCGTTCACCGCGGTGGGCCTGTGCCTGCTGGTGCTGCGCAAGCGCGAGCCCAACCGTCCGCGTACCTTCCGCACGCCGCTGGCATGGGTGGTGGGGCCGCTGGCGATCGCAGGCTGCATCTACCTGTTCATCAGCCTGCCGATGCGTACCCAGTTGTGGTTCCTGGCGTGGAACGTGTTGGGCCTGGTGGTCTATGCCTTGTACAGCCGTCGCAATGCGGTGCTGGGGCGTAGCAAGTAATCCACAGACTGTTGTGGATAAAGCGAAAAGCGGGCTTCGGCCCGTTTTTTGTTTTTCGGGGGTTTGTTGGTTCTGCTTGAAGAGCACCCCTCCCCAGCCCTCCCCTGCGCGATGCGCAAGGGAGGGGGCAAAGCGGCTCCCTCCCTTTGCCGCAGGCAAGGGGAGGGCTGGGGAGGGGTGCCTTTGCTTTGAAGCTTTAAAGCTCTGGGGCTCTAAAGCTCAACCCAACCTGTGGACAACCCACTTGCCTCCAGCAGCCTGTGGATAAAAACAAAGCGGGCCTGAGCCCGCTTCGTCATTCCACGCATCAACAGCGCGCGATCAAGACTTCTTCTGCGCCGCCGCGTAGTCCTGCGCCTGGCGCATCACCCGCAGCACGTTGCCGCTCCAGATGTTGCCGATCTGCGGATCGGTCAAACCACGACGCTGCATCCAGGCGGTGATCTTGGGCAGGTCGGCCGCATCTTCCATGCCGGTCACGCCGCCGCCGCCATCCCAATCCATGCCGATGCCGACATGATCCGGCCCGACCACGTCGAGCATGTGGCCGAAGTGCTGGAAGAAGTCATCCAGCGTGGCCTTGCGCCGCGGGTACTTCTGGTCGAGCTCGGCCATCGCCTTGCGCAGTTCCACGCCCTTGGCCATGGTCATGTTCTCCCAACCACCGAGGCGCCTTTCCAGTTCCTCTTCGGCCTGCTTGCGCTCAGCACTCTTGGTTTCGTCGACCAGATAACCACCGTAGGCATTGGCCTGGATCACGCCCCCCTTGGCCGCCAGCTGACGCAGACGCGCATCATCGAGATTACGCGGGTGGTTGAACACCGCCTTGGCCGAGCTGTGCGAGAGGATGAAGGGCACCGGCATCATTTCGATCAGGTTGTCGAACACCGCATCGGACGCGTGCGACTGATCGATCACGATGCCAAGCTTCACTGCCTCGTTGACCAGCGCCTTGCCAGCCGGGCTCAAGCCTTTCCATTCGGCGCCCTTGGGATCGGTGGCCGAATCGGCGAACTCGTTGTTGGCGAAGTGCACCGTCGACATCAGCCGCAGGCCAGCCTTGTAGTAGTAGCTCAGCAAGGTCGGGTCGGCGACCAGCGGGCTGCCGTTCTCCATGCTGATGTAGACCACGCGCTTGCCGGCGGCCTTGATCCTTGCAGCATCGTCAGCCGTCAGTGCCAGCTGGAACTTGTCCGGGTTGGCGGCCAGCATTTCGTGGATTTCCTGCATGCGCTGCAGGCCGTGGTCGCGCTCGGCGATATGCGCGGCCGGGCTGCGATCGCCCTGGTCGGTATAGATGGCGAAGAAGCCGCCATCCAGCGCGCCCTCGACCATGCGCGGGTAGTCCACCTGCGACAGCGCATTGTGGTCGTGGCGCTGCATGATGTTGAAGTCGGCGCGGCCAAAGTTGGCCGGCGTATCCAGATGCGAATCCAGGGTCAGCAGCTTGTGCTGCAAGGCGCTGGCCTTGCTCAGCTCAGCCTGGCTGAACTCCACCGCCGAGGCTGCCAGTGGAACGCACAACGACAGGGATACCAGCAGGGACAGGGGACGCAGCGTCATGAGGCCTCACCGTGAAGGGAAAGGCCAGACCTTAGCGCCGCTGTGGCGTTGTCGGCCAGTGACGGACGGCATGGAGCAGGTTTTTGTAGAGCCGAGCCATGCTCGGCTGGAGCTTTACCGGGAACGCCCCTGCCGAGCATGGCTCGGCACTACCTGTGCTGAGCCCTCCCTTTCGCGTAGCGAAGGGGAGGGTTGGGAGGGGTGCCGTTGCCTGCTCAGTCCAGCACGCGGCAGAACACCGCCTTCAGGTAACGCGATTCCTGCACGTGCGCCATGAACGGGTGATCCGGGCCAGCGCCGGCAACCTTCAGGATCTGGATGGTGCGGTTGGAATAGAACGCGGCACGACGCAGCATGTCTAGGAACTGGTCCTCGGCCACCAGGCCGGTACAGGAGAAGGTGGCGAACAGGCCGCCGGGCTTGACCACGCCCAAGGCCAGCTTGTTCATGTCCAGGTACTTCTTCAGCGCGGTGATGACCTGGTCGCGGTCGCGGGTCATCTTGGCCGGGTCGAGGATCACCACGTCGTACTGGTCGCCGCGGTTGGCCGCATCACGCAGCCACGGGAAAATGTCGGCCTGGACGAAGCGTGGCTTGGCGTTGTTCAACCGCGCGTTGCCCTTGGCCAGCTGGATCACGTCCTGGTCGATGTCCACGCCCAGCACGTCGGCTGCACCGCGCGCTGCGGCGTACACCGCAAAGCCACCGGTGTTGCAGCACAGGTCGAGCACGGTCTTGCCTTCGACCTGCTGGCTCAGCCACTCACGGTTCTCGCGCTGGTCGGCGAAGAAACCGGTCTTGTGCGCGCCGGCCGGGTCGGCACGGAACTTGATGCCGTACTCGGTGATCACGGCTAGTTCGGTGGTGGTGTTGCCGTGGAAATCGAAGCTTTCCTGTTTCTGCACGTGCTCGTCGGCGAAGCTGTGGAAGCGGCAGCCCGGGAACAGGTCGCGCAGTGCCTCGTAGATCCATTCGCGGTGACGGAACATGCCAGCAGCGAAGAACTCGACCACCAGCAGATCGTCATAACGGTCCACCACCAGGCCGGACAGACCGTCGCCTTCGCTGTGGACAACGCGCCAGGCATTGGAGGTTGCATCCAGCTTGAGCACGTCGCGGCGCAGCGACACCGCCTGCGCCAGCTTCTGCGCAAACCAAGCCTGGTCCACCGCTACGTCCGGATTGGTTTCCAGGATGCGCACGGCGATGCGCGAGTGGCCGTTGTAGAAGCCGCGGCCAATCCACTCGCCGTCCACGCCGACCACATCGACGATGGTGCCGGACTTGGGCTTGACGGTCGGCTTCTCGACCAGTTTCTGGAAAATCCACGGGTGGCTGGAGCGCCACGCGTTCTTCAGGCGTACGACGGGGAGTGGGGTATTCATGGCGCTATTGTAGCCGCGCAGCGCCCCCTGCCTGCAGCGTATTCATTGACTGTAATAGGCCCGCACGGCACTATTCGCTCCAGAAGGGGAGTAGCTCCCAGACGTTGTCGCCGTCAATTCGAGTCGCAAGACTCCGGTGCAACGGCAGTTCCAGCCCTTGGAACTGTGAGCAAGACCTTCGCCGCATAGGCGAAGCTCTGTCCCCGGTCTCCCCGATTCCGTGTCCAGCTCTTGGCCTTTGTGGTTCCGAGATATCCCCGTTCACGACCGGAATTTTTCCCATGATGCAGACAATTGGTAATCCTTGGCTTTGGGGCGGCTTCATCGTCGTCGTCATTGCCGCGCTGTTGATCGACCTGGTGCTGATGCGCCACGGCGGTCCGCACAAAGTCACCTTCAAGGAGGCCATTTACTGGTCGCTGGGCTGGGTGGCACTGGCCTTGGCCTTCAATGCGGGCCTTTGGTACTACCTGCACGAGACCGCAGGCGCGGCCGTTGCCAATGAAGTGGGCCTGCAGTTCCTGACCGGCTACCTGATCGAAAAGGCGCTGGCGGTCGACAACATCTTCGTCTTCCTGCTGATCATGGGCTACTTCGCGGTGCCCGAGACCCAGCGCCAACGTGTGCTGATCATCGGCATCCTTGGCGCGATCGTGCTGCGTACGATCATGATCTTCGCCGGTTCCGTACTGGTAACCCAGTTCCATTGGCTGCTCTACGTGTTCGGCGCCTTCCTGCTCTACACCGGCTGGAAGATGTGGTTCGCCGCCAGCGAAGAACCCAGCCTGGATAACAACCCGGCGCTGAAGTTCATGCGCAAGCACCTGCGCATCAGCCACGAGTACAGCGGCAACAATCTGGTCACCGAAAAGGATGGCGTGCGCTGGTTCACCCCGATGTTCGTGGTGCTGATCCTGATCGCGGTCACCGACGTGATCTTCGCGGTGGACTCGATCCCGGCCATCTTCGCCATCACCACCGACCCGTTCATCGTGCTGACCTCGAACGTGTTCGCGGTGCTGGGCCTGCGCGCGATGTTCTTCCTGCTGGCCGGCATGGCTGACCGCTTCCACCTGCTGCCGTATGGCCTGGCGGTCATTCTGGCCTTCATCGGCACCAAGATGCTGCTGATCGACATCTTCAAGATCCCGGTCCCGGTATCGCTGGGTGTTGTGGCCGTGATCCTGGTGGCCACCGTGATCCTGAGCCTGAAGATTCCGCCGAAGGGCGGCCACAAGGCCTGACGTTAGCGCCACTGGTGGGATTGTCCCGCCGGTGGCACGCCAGTTCCCATGCGCGGCGCCCTTGGCTTTCGCCGAAGGCGCCGCAATCCCTTGATCATGGACACGCCAACCCTGCCCGACACCGGCGACACGCCGGCCACCACTGCTCGCAACGACCGCAGCCGGGTGCTGCGCGCGTTCAACATCAGCCTGGGCTTTGTCCTGCTACTGGTGGCGATGTTCGCCCTGCAGAGCAGCGGCTGGGATTGGCGGCCGTGGGCGGTAGCGCCGCTGGAAGCCAGCGGTCTGGCCGGCCTGCTTGGCGCGCCCTTGTTACATGGTTCAATCGAACACCTGGGCGCCAACGCGGTCGCCCTGCTCATTCTCGGCACGCTGGCCGGCAGTGTTTACCCCAAAGCCACCCTGCGCGCCCTGCCCTTGCTGTGGATAGGTTCCGGCCTGGGCGCCTGGATGCTGGGCGATGCCGGCAGCCGCCACCTCGGCGCCAGCGGCCTGACCCACGGCCTGATGTTCCTGGTCTTCGTGCTCGGCCTGCTGCGCCGCGACCGGCCGGCAATCGCTGCCAGCCTGATCGGCTTCCTGTTCTACGGCAGCATGCTGATCACCATCCTGCCGCACGAGCCGGGCGTGTCCTGGCAATCGCATATGGGCGGAGCTGCGGCCGGCGTGATCGCCGCGCTGTTGTTCCGCAACGTCGACCCGCGCGCTGAGCGCAAACGCTATAGCTGGGAAGACGAAGAAGACGCCGAACAGCTGGCCGAAGCCGACAACGAACTGGAGCCGCCCGCACCGGGCCAAGTGCCAGTGCTGTGGCAGCCGCGCGAAGGCCGTGACTATGAAGTGGTGGTGCCGCTACGGCGACCAACACCCAGGCAGGATGACTAAGGTTGTTTTGGCGGGGCTCCGTTCATTGCCACATGCAAGCATCCCCAAGCTGCCGCTCCCAAAATCAGCACTACCATCGAACTGGACATCAGCTGGAACACAAAGGCGGGCCGATCATCAGCCCAGTAATAGTAGTGGACCGTGTTGTTTCGTAGTGACCCGCCGATCAGGACACCACGCATCATCCCCAGGGCCAACGCACTCCCCTTGCCGAGGCTATAAACCGCAAGCATTGCACCAAACAATGCCATTACGGCACGAATGATGGCCGGCACAGCATCGTGGCTATCTGACCCGCCGGAAGTTGCGGCCTGACTCGGTTGTGCTCCGCCAAGATCCTTGTTCCTGCGCTTGGTCCGGCGGCTTGCTACTGGCGGCCGTGATCTATCCCTATGCCGGCCCTGAGAGCCTGAGGACGCCTGTTGCACTGGAGGCGGCAGCTCAACGACGTCGCTGGGAACGCTCAGCCCCAACTGGTCAGCAACCCGCTGCAAGAACGCCTGCGTTTTTGCCCTGCCTGGCCTTATCTGCACGGTTTCAAAACTGAGCTGGTGCTCGCTGCTGTCGTTGTTGATCAACCACAACTGGGCCGGGAATCGCGTCGGGCCGCGGCCGCTCGATCTGCTGGCAATCACCAGACGACGAAGCTGAAGCTTCCGGCGGTCATCCAGGGCAAATACTTCAACTTTCGCAGCAGCCCCGAACATATTGCACGAGCGACGTATCGCCCGATTGCCGGGTACATCGATTTCCAGTGTTTCCCGTACTCGTGTGTACCAGCCACTGGCGAGCGCCATCACTGGCAATGCCATCAAACCCAGCAGCGGCAGCAGTGGGTCCAGCAGCCCGCCTCTCATCATTTTCCAACGAAAGTCGACGTCCCCAATCAGTAGCACGGGCAGTCCGAGCAAGAGCAGTACAACGAGCAGCAGTGCCACCCGCAGCAGCCAATTGACCGCGTGGACCCGCAGCACCGGTCCTTCTTCGTAGCGATACCCAAGCAACATGTTCCGCCCTCATCCGTGATGGGCAACGATCCGTAGTGACCGTTCCGACGACGATCAGTATCTCATCGGCCACGTTCGACCACGGTCAAGGGGCCAGCAAGGTTGCTCCCGAAGTTTCATTTGGCGGCAATGCTCAGATGCCATCCACCGCCCGCCGCCCCAGCGCCGGGTCATCGGTAAAGAACGCATCGATGCCCGCCTGCAGATAGGCGCGGATCTCGGCCACCGAAGCCTCCGGGTTGCGTGCGTTCTCCTCACCCTGGCGCAATGCCGGTGGCAGGAACGGGTTTTCCGGGCGGAAGCTGTAGGCCACTACCTGCAGGCCGGCGGCATGCGCATCGCCGATCAAGGCGGTAGGCGCCGCCAACTTGCCCTGTGCATCCAGCGGCACCAGCGCGCGCCGTTCCACGCCGATCGCATTGGCATAGCCGGCGATATCGCGCAGCCCAACCGGCGTCATCATCTGTGCATAAGTCAGCTTGCCGCCGGCCAAGACAACGTCGGCCGGCTTTTCGTCGCTGGAATCAAGCAGCTGCAGCAGGCGGATATTGCTGTCCTTGCCGAGCTTGCTGCGGATCTGTCGCAGGTTGGCGGTCTCGAAGGACTGCAGCAGGATCGGCGCGACTTTTGTGTAGCTGTTGCCCTGCAGACTGGCCAGCAGCTTGTCTTCCATCGGCAGGCCGATGCTCTGGAAATAGCTGCCGTGCTTGATCTCCGGCGCCAGGCCGATGCCGCGGTTGGCGCGCCCAGCCTGCTGCACCAGAAAGCTGATGATCTCGTCCAGGGTGGCAATGCGGAACTGGCCGTCGAAGGCGGTGCCACGGATCTGCGGCAGGCGCTCGCGCGCATACAGCGTCTTCAACTCGGCAACGGTGAAGTCTTCGGTGAACCAGCCTTCGACCTGCTGGCCGTCGATCAGCTTGCGGGTGCGGCGGCTGGCGAACTCGGGGTGGCTGGCGACATCGGTGGTCGAACCGATCTCGTTCTCGTGCCGGGCCAGCATCACCCCGTCCTTGCTCATCACCAGGTCCGGCTCGATGTAATCGGCGCCATCGCTGATGGCCTGTGCATAAGCGGCCAGGGTGTGCTCGGGCAGCAATGCACTGGCACCACGGTGCGCGTACACCGAAACCTGGGGATAAGTCTGTGCGGCTGAGCTGTCCATTGCCCAACAGCATGCCACGCCACCCCCCACCGCCATCAACCAGGCCCAGCTTCGCACCGTCAGCACTCCTATCGAAAACAAGGCGCGCAGCATGACGGCCGCATGTGACGTGCGGAAGAACATCGCGTCACTGATTGCGTTGCCACTCCCAGCCATCCGCGCTGGCATGTAGCCGCGCGGTGATGCCGATGGCCTGCAGCAGCGCCTCGTCATGCGAAACCAGCAACAAGCTGCCCTGGTATTGGCGCAGCAGGTCTTCCAGAGCCGCCAGCGCATCCAGGTCCAGGTGATTACCGGGCTCGTCCAGCAACAGCAGCTGTGCCGGTGGATCGGCATACAGCGCACAGGCCAGCCCGGCTTTCAGCCGTTGCCCGCCACTGAGCAGGCCAGAAGGCATCTGCACCTGGTTTGCATCCAGACCAAGCAAGGCCAACCGGCTGCGCAGTTCGCCCTCGGCCATGGTTGGATTTCGCAGGCGCAAAGCTTCCAGCACGCTGCTGTGCGCAGGCAGCAGCTGCAGTTGCTGGTCCAGCAAGGCAGCTGGCACCTGCACGCTTACGTCGCCAGCCAGCGCTGGCAGTTGCCCGGCCAGCACCTTCAGCAACGTCGACTTACCCACACCGTTGCCGCCGGTGATGGCGACGCGTTCACCCCGGCGCAGGTTGAAGTCCAGCGCGCGCAGCGCCGGTGCCACATGCGGCAGCTGCAGTCCGGTGGAACGCACCACCCACTCCGGTCCGCTGGTTTGCACGTTTGGGACCAGCAACACCGGGGCGGCGGCTTCGCTGTCCGCCTGCGCCTCGCGCACCGCGTGGTGCAGCTGTGTCTGCCGTTGATCCAACTGCGCGCGCGCCTTGCCGAGACTGGCTTCGGCACGCTGCCGCTGCAGGCCAAGCAGGATCGGCGCTTGATTTGCATTGGCGGCATCGCGGTTGCCGCGCGCGCTGCGTTGTTCCAGCCGCTGGCGTTGCTCGCGCAGCGCCTGTTCGCCCTTGCGGCGTTCGTGGCGACGTTGCTGCAGCAAGGCCTCGGCCGCCGCACGTTCGCCAGCGCGCGCCTGTGCATAAAACGCATGATTGCCGCCGTAGCTGCGCAGCCCCTGCGGCGACAGTTCGACAATGCGTTCCACCTGTTGCAGCAGCAGCCGGTCATGGCTGACCAGGATCAGGCCCTGCTTTCTCGCGCGCAGCTGCTCTGCCAACCAGTGCCGGCCAGCGTGATCGAGGTGATTGGTGGGTTCGTCGAGGATCAGCCACTCCACCGGCTGCAACAGCGCACCAACCAGAGCGACGCGCATGCATTGCCCGCCACTGAGCTTATCCACAGGTGTATCCGCATCCACGCCGTGCAAACCTGCATCGGACAGTGATTGCTGCAAGGTTTCACACAGGCTCCATTGCTCGCCAATTGCGTCGAAATCCGCTTGTAGCGTGCTTCCAGCTTCAATCCTGCGTAATGCATCCACACGCTTATCCACAGCTGCGAGTTCGGCTACGCGCTGTCCTGTCTGTAGCTGTACCTGCTGTGCGAGGTAGTAGGCCTCACCGATACGACGGCAGTGCCCGGCACTGGGCTGGCGCAGCCCGGCCAGTATCTGTGCGAGCACGGATTTGCCCACGCCATTGCGACCGACCAGACCGGTGGGGCGGTCATCGAACTGTGCGTTGAGGTTGGAGAACAGGCTGCGCCCATCGGGCGTCTGCCACGCGACGCCGTCCAGCGTCACGGAAATAGAAGTTGTCATGCGGTATTCCATCGATGCCCGAAGCACCCGACCGCCAGCGGCAGCAAGGACTGGTAGGGACCGTCATCAAGACGGTGACATCAATGGCGCATTGGACTGACTCCGTTGGCGGGGGAATCCCGTAACAGGGCCTAGCCTAACGGTGGCAAACAGAACTGTCAGTAACCGGCGGCGTGTACTGGCCCGCGCCGCCGCTGCCCGGAAAGGCGTTGCTCAGGCCTGCGCCGCACGGTGCGTGGCGCACAGCTTGTTGCCGGCCGGGTCACGCAGATACGCCAGATAGAGCGGACCGAACGGGCTTTGCCGCGGTCCCGGTGGATCTTCCACGCTCACACCGCCGTGGCCCACACCCGCCGCATGCCAGGCCTCCACCACGTCCGGCGAGGCGCAGCTGAAGCCGATGGTGCCGCCATTGGCATGGGTAGCCGGCTCGCCATTGCGCGGATGGCCGACGATCAGCAAGGCACCGGCGTGGAGATAGACCACGTTGCCCTTGGGATCGACAAAGCCAGGCTTTGCGCCGAGCGTGGACAGCAGTGCGTCATAGAACGCCTTGGATGCCTCTATGTCATTGGCGCCAACCACGATGTGCGAAAACATCCACTATCTCCTGTTGTGTTGTCCGGCCATTGCGAGCCGTTGGCTCCACGCCGGCATCATTTGCCGATGCAAAAGCTCGAGAAAATCCTGCCCAGCAGATCGTCCGCGGTCATGCGGCCGGTGATTTCGCCGAGTGCGTCATGCGCGAGCCGGAGCTCCTCGGCGGCCAGCTCCAGCTGGTCGTAATGCAGCTGACCGTCGGCAGCGTCGAGATGCTCGCTGGCCAGTGCCAGCGCTTCAACGTGGCGCAGACGCGCTGAGAACTCGCCCTGCATGCCCTCGCCTGCGCCGTGGCTGGCGATCTCGCGCAGGCGCGCGTGCAGCAGTTCCAGGCCTTCGCCGTTGGCGGCAGACAAGGCAATGCTGTCTTCGCCGAGGTCCTGCGGCCACTGCGGCAACAGGTCGCTCTTGTTGTGTATCCACAGCTGACGGGTGGCCTGTGCGGCAGCGTCACCAATGGCTGCCCTGCCCGCTTCCGGGTCGCGGGCATCGAGCACGACAATGGCCAGATCCGCGCGCTGCATCTCTGCGCGGGCGCGGCGCATGCCTTCGCGTTCGATGGCGTCACCACCCTCGCGCAGGCCAGCGGTATCGACCAGCTGCAACTCCAGGCCGTCAATGCGGATGGTCTCGCGCAAGGTGTCGCGGGTAGTGCCGGCGATATCGGTGACGATGGCGCGCTCGCTGCCGGCGAGTGCATTGAGCAGCGAGCTTTTGCCAGCGTTCGGTGGCCCAATCAGCACTGCATGCAGACCATCACGCAGCTTGCGGCCGCGTTCGGCGTCGATACGCAGCTGGGCCAGCAAGGCCTTGGCCTGTTCGATGCCTGCCCGCACCTGCGCGCCACCGAGGGTATCCAACGGCTCATCAGCGAAGTCGATGGCCGCTTCAACATGGATGCGCAGCCGCACCAGTTGCTCACCCACTTCTTCCACGCGGCGCGAGAACACACCATCGAGCGAGCGACGGGCGGCGCGGGCAGCACGCACATCGCCAGCGGCGATCAGGTCGGCGATGGCTTCAGCCTGGGCCAGATCGAGCTTGCCGTTGAGAAAGGCCCGCTCGCTGAACTCACCGGCGCGGGCCTGGCGTGCACCCAGCTCGATGCAGCGGGCAAGCAGTTGGCGCAGCACCACCGGACTGCCATGGCCTTGCAGTTCCACCACGTCCTCGCCGGTAAAGCTGCGTGGGCCGGGGAAGTACAGGGCGATACCGTCGTCGATGATCTCGCCTGCATCATCGCGGAATTTGGCGTAGTAGGCGTGGCGCGGCTTGAGCTGTGGACAACCCAATGCAACCGCGATGCGCAGTGACTGCGGGCCGGAGACGCGCAGCATGCCAACGCCACCGGCAGCGGCGCCGCTGGCGATGGCAACAATGGTCTGGCCTGTGGACACGTCGCTCATGATTTACAGCTTCTGCAGTTGCGCGCGGGCCTGGGCTGCACCGCTGCCTTGCGGTTGCAGTTCCAGATAGGTGCTGTAGGCCTGCTTGGCCTTGGTTTTGTCGCCAGCTTTGAAGTAGGCATCGCCAAGGTTCAGATAGGCCACCGCGCGCGAGGGATCGATCTTCAAGGTGTTCTCCAGCCAGCGCGCGGCTTCGGCAAAGCGCTGCTGGCGGTAATAGACGAAGCCGAGGTTGTTCGCGGCTTGGGCGAAGTCCGGGCGCAGCTTCAATGCTTCGGTGAACTGCACGGCGGCTTCGTCATAGCGCTTCTCGCGGTACAGCTGCAGGCCGCGATCATTGGCCTGCTGCGCGCGCTGACGGTCCGAAGTCGGTACGGCGGCCGGCACCACCAGGGTGCTCTTGCCCCCCTGCAGATCGGCCACGGTTACCGGTGCTTCGGTCTTGCCCGCAGGCTTGGCGTCCTGCACGGCATCGACCCGGCTGTTCAGTGCGATGGCATCAGCCGAGAGCTGGCTTGTGTCGGCGTTGAGGAATTCCTGGCTGTCCGGCACCTGAAACACGAACTCGCCGCCCTGCGAACCCGGCAGACTGCCGAAGGCCGGGGTCTGCCGCGATACCGCCGACACCGCAGGCGCCACATACGCAGCCAACTCGGTGCCGGTGATCAGGCCATCGCCGTTGAGATCGCCCTTGCCGGCCAAGGCCTGCAACAGCACCCAGGTGAATACCGAATGCCCGTTCGGGCCGCTGTCGGCCACCTGCTGGTCGGCGCCGCCGGCGGTCAACATCTGCCGCGCGCTGCGGCGTGCGTTCTCGCGCAGGAACGACGAGGAACTACCGCCACCACGGGTCAGCCCAAGGCCGCTGTAACAGGCATCCATCACGAACAACACGTGCTTGGCTCGCATGCTCTCGGCGATGTTCTGGATGTCGGTCATCGCGATTGCATCGGTGGCAAATTCGTTCGGATCCGAATCCACCGGAATGATGTAGCCGAGGTCGCGGCCAGAGGCGAGCTGGCGGGTTGCGCCATGGCCGGCGAAGAACACGAACACGCGGTCGTTCTTGCCGGTGCGCTCATCGGCAAGGCGGTCGTGGAAGGCAGCGAGGATGTTGTTGCGGGTGGCCTGCTGGTTCTTCAGCACGATCACCTGCGAGGACGGGAAGCCGAACTGGCCGGTAAGCGTATCGGCGATGGACTGCGCGTCGCGGCCGGCGTATTCGAGCTTGGGCCACTTGGCGTAGTCATCGATGCCAATGACAATCGCCCAGGATTTTTCGTAGCCGGTGGTGACCGTGGTGTCGGCCACCGCGCCCTTGCGCGCACGGCTGACACTGAAATCACGGCCATTCCAGCCGGCGAACTGGTAGCCGTCGGCGATCAGCTTGTCGAGGATCTGCGGCAACGCTTTCACCGCGCGGTCGTGGATGTCATGGAACAGGATGATGCCGCGCTGTTCCTTCTGCACCTGGTCGACCACGCGCTGCACGATGGATTCGGGCACCGGATCGGCCCAGTCCATCGAGTCGATGTTCCACATGATGGATTTCAGGCCGGCTTCGTTGAGCAGCTGCAGGCCTTCGGCATTGCGCGCGCCATACGGGAAGCGGAACAGCGGCGCGCGTTTGGCATCCACGCCCTTGAGCAGCGTGTCGGTATCCAGCACCTGCTGACGCAGGGCATCGCCGGTGGTGCGCGACAGCTGCGCGTGGGTCAGGCTGTGGTTGCCGACCGCGTAGCCGTGCTCCATCAGGCTGCGGCTGATGCCGGCCATCGACCCGAGCTTGACCTTGCCATCGGCCTCGACTGTGCCGAGATTGCGGCCAACTTCAAAGAACACACCCGGTACGTCGTAGCGCTGCAGGATGGCGACGACTTCATCGGTGTACGCCTTGTGCGGGCCGTCGTCGAAGGTCAGCACCACGGTCTTCGCTGGCAGGTCGCGTCCGAAGATTTCGCGGTCGCTGTCCTGCATCGACATCGGGTAGGGCTCGATCACACCGAAGTCGCGCAGGATCGCATCGCGCTTGTACAGCGTGTTGAGGTGGGCAACATAGTCGTCCCACTTCTCGCGCTTGAGCTCGATGGCGCGGGTACGTTCGAAGCGGCTGAAGATGCGGGTCAGTTCCTGGTTGTAGTTGCGCTCGATCTCATCGAGCGCGTCCAGGTCTTCGCCGATGCGCTGGTGCAGCTTTACGGCTGGCAGCGAGGAGTCCGCGCCCACGCGCTGATGCAGTTCGCGCAGTATTTCGCGGAAAGCCAGACGGTCGGCGTCGTAAAGCTCAGGCGAGGATTCGACGTAATCCAGCACCGTGCCCAGGGTGGCAAAGCGTTGCGGACTGGGGTCACGCAGCAAGGCGTCGAACTGCGCGGCGATGGTCTGGCGCTGTTCCAGACCATCGTGAAACAGCTGCTGGCCAATCCGGCTGGAAGTCTGGCGATCGGCCGGCGATTGCTGCGCTTCATCGGCAAGCAACACGACGATGCGGCGGTGGCCATCCAACTGTTTTTGTAGTGCGATGAGCAGCGGTGCCGCCGCTGGGTTTGCCGCGGCTGCAGCCTGTGCGCTGGCCTGGGTTGGCGTCGCGGTACCGGTCTCGTCCTGTTTGGAACAGCCGGCAATCGCTGACGCGGCAAGCAACACGGCAGGCAGGATCAGGCGGCGCGACAACGAACGGGGCATGGCAGGCTCGGGGGTGAAAGGGTGCAGCAGATGTGGTGATTCTAACGCCACAGGCGAAGAGGCCGGCTTGCGACGAAATGCCGCCCCCTTTGTAGGAGCGGCGTAAGCCGCGAAGCCGACACTGCTTAAACCCCTCGCAGCTGTGCGATCTGAAGGTGTCCCTGCTTCGCGGCTTACGCCGCTCCTACAAACAGCCGAACGATCTGTCTTGGTGTGGCCTCCCCCACATGCGAAAAGCCCGCCTTGCGGCGGGCTTTTGCTTACTTGGCTTCGATCACCTTGCTCGGCGCGTCTTCGCCGTGCTTCTTGATCATCCACCACTGCTGCAGCAGGCTCAGGCCGCCGTTGACCACCCAGTACAGGACCAGGCCGGACGGCATGAAGGCCATCATCACGCCGAATACCAGCGGCATGAACTGCATCATCTTCTGCTGCATCGGGTCCATGCCCACAGCCGGGGTCAGCTTCTGGGTGAACCACATCACCGCGATGTTGATGATCGGCAGGATGAAGTACGGGTCACGCGCGGTCAGATCCTGGATCCAGCCCAGCCACGGTGCCTGGCGCAGTTCCACCGATTCCACCAGCACCCAGTACAGGGCGAAGAAGATCGGCATCTGGATCAGCAGCGGCAGGCAGCCACCCAGCGGATTGATCTTCTCCTTCTTGTACAGCTCCATCATCGCGGTCTGGAACTTCTGCTTGTCGTCGCCGTAGCGCTCCTTCAGCTGCGCAATACGCGGCTGGAACTTGCGCATCTTGGCCTGCGACTTGAATTGCGCATTGGCCAGCGGGAACAGCGCCATCTTCAACAGGATCACCAGGCCGATGATGGCCCAGCCCCAGTTGCCGACCAGCTTGTGCACCTGGTTCATCACCCAGAACAAGCCCTGGCCGATGATGGCCATGATCGAGAAGCGGCTGTAGTCGACCACGCGGTCCAGGCCCTTCACGTCTTCCTTGGCGATCTGGTTGACCAGCTTCGGGCCAACCCACAGGCGTGCCTCGGTGCTGACCTTCTGGCCGGGGGCCACAGTGAAGCCCGGGCCGCGGGTTTCGATCACGTTGCGCGGGCCGTTCTGCGACAGCAGGTACAGCGCGGACTGGTCAGCCTGCGGAATCCAGGCGGTGAAGAAATGGTGTTGCAGCATCGCCACCCAGCCACCACTGATGGTCTGGTTGATCGGGCCGTCTTCCATGTAGTCCTTGAACGCGCGGCGCTGGTAGCCATCGGCCGGGCTGAACCAGGTAGCGCCGTTGAAGCTGAAGGAATCCGGGTTGGTCATGCCCTTGTTGATCACCGGCGGCACGCGATCCAGCTTGCGGAACACATAGCCCTGCCACGGTGCAGTACCGGTGTTGACCACTTCATCCTTCACGCTGATGGCGTAATCGCCACGCTTGAAGGTGTAGGTGCGGTGGATGCTGACGCCGTTCGGGCCGTTCCACACGAACGGCACCTGCACTTCATTCTGGCCATCGGCCAAGGCCACGGCGGTGACACCCTGCGCCGGCTGGAAGCCGTTCGCGCCCGGCACCGGCGAGTTGTTCTGGCTGGCCCAACCGGCGGTGGCGCTGTACGGATGCGCCTTGTCTTCGGTGAGCAGCTGCACCGGCGGGCTGCCGGCGGCCTTGGTCTGCGGAAACTGCAGCAGATCGGCGTCGAGCACGCTGCGGCCGTCGAGCACCAGCTTCAGTACGTCGGTGGTGACGGTCACGCGCTGGGCGCTGGCAGCGGCTTCCATGCCCGGTGCAGCGGCGGCAGCAGGCGCTTGGCCCGGCACGGTCGCTTGCGGCACGTCGGCGGTAGCCGGTGCATGCAGATCGACGTCATTGGCACCCGGCACGGCCGGCTGGGTGGTGGCCACGGTTGCCGGATCCGGTGCGGCCTTTTCGCGACCCCATTCCATCCACAGCAGCACGGCTACCATCAG
Source organism: Stenotrophomonas sp. STEN083 (assembly GCF_056759195.1). NCBI lineage: Bacteria > Pseudomonadati > Pseudomonadota > Gammaproteobacteria > Lysobacterales > Lysobacteraceae > Stenotrophomonas > Stenotrophomonas sp. STEN083. The sequence continues at coordinate 62,171 of NZ_JBRRCU010000006.1, forward strand.
CCAGGCAAAAATCAGGAATACACGGGTCTGGTTCATCAGCAGGCAGGCTCGGCTCGACCGGAGGAAGTGTCCGGTCCGTTCAAAGGAAGAGGGGCGGGTGCGCCCTCGTGCGGCGGCATTGTGCCGCCCGCAGCCACAACGGGCAATGCGCCGGCACGGCGCAGCAGGCGCTCGAACGCCTCACGGATCTGTTGATTACTGGCGGTCTTGGCCGCGGATCGGGCAACGATGACGTAATCGCCACCACTCAGGCACGACCGTAGATGGCGTGTTGCATCCCGCAACACACGCTTGATACGGTTACGACCGACCGCACGCGTATCCACCTTGCGTGACACAGCCAAACCGAGTCGAGCAGGGGTATCCCCTTTCAACCAGTGGAGTGTCATCAAGGGATCGGATACACGGCGGGCGCCGTTGAAGACCGTTGTATATTCGGCACGCGTACGAACCCGCGCAGAGCGAGGAAATCGCTTACGCGGGTAGGCACTGATCACGATCGGTGTTGCGATTGCCGCTTCACGCGGCAACGCAATCAAGCGCTGAGGACTTTGCGGCCCTTGGCGCGGCGACGCGACAGGATCTTGCGGCCGTCGGCGGTCTTCATACGAGCACGGAAACCGTGATCGCGCTTGCGCTTGAGGTTGCTGGGCTGGAACGTGCGCTTGGTGGCCATTGGGGCACCTGTATGAAGTGGACGGAAAGAACCGGAAATTCTATAGACCCTGCCGGGGTCACGTCAAGTCTTGCTTGACAAAGCTATCCACAGGCCGGTGTACATCTTGTGGATGAGCCTGTGAATAAATCCGGGACAAGCATTCCCGCATCGGGCCTGCGGTGGTAGTCTGGGCCATCCACTTTCCCCCTTCCGGCCTGTGGCCCGGCGGCTTTCTGCGCCCGGCTGGCAAGCCTTTGACGACTATTGCTGATGGATGCCTGGACACGTTGTCTCGAACGTCTGGAGGCGGAATTTCCGCCCGAAGATGTCCACACCTGGTTGAAGCCGCTGCAGGCCGACCAACGCGCTGACAGCCTTGTGCTGTACGCGCCAAATGCCTTTATCGTCGACCAGGTGCGCGAACGCTACCTGTCGCGCATCGGCGAATTGCTGACCCATTTCGCCGGTTTCGGCGAGGTGATCCTGGAAATCGGCTCGCGTCCGCGTGCGCCGGAACCGGCCCCGCTGGTCGCGCCGAGCGCCAGTTATGTGCCGGCCGCGCCGGTGGTGCCGTTCAACGGCAACCTCGACGCCCACTACACCTTCACCAATTTCGTCGAAGGCCGCAGCAACCAGCTCGGTTTGGCGGCGGCATTCCAGGCGGCGCAAAAGCCGGGTGATCGTGCGCATAACCCCTTGCTGCTGTACGGCGGCACCGGTCTGGGTAAAACCCACCTGATGCTGGCTGCCGGCAATGCCATGCGCCAGGCCAATCCTGCGGCAAAAGTGCTGTATCTGCGTTCGGAACAGTTCTTCAGCGCGATGATCCGTGCGCTGCAGGAAAAGTCCATGGACCAGTTCAAGCGCCAGTTCCAGCAGGTCGATGCGCTGCTGATCGATGACATCCAGTTCTTCGCCGGCAAAGACCGCACCCAGGAAGAGTTTTTCCACACCTTCAACGCGTTGTTTGACGGCAAGCAGCAGATCATCCTGACCTGTGACCGCTACCCGCGCGAAGTGGAAGGCCTGGAAGCCCGCCTGAAATCGCGTCTGGCCTGGGGTTTGTCGGTGGCCATCGAGCCGCCTGACTTTGAAACCCGTGCTGCCATCGTGCTGGCCAAGGCCCGCGAACGCGGCGCCGAGATTCCGGATGACGTGGCGTTCCTGATCGCCAAGAAGATGCGCTCCAATGTGCGCGATCTGGAAGGTGCACTCAATACGCTGACTGCCCGCGCCAACTTCACCGGCCGCGCGATCACCACCGAGTTTGCCCAGGAAACCCTGCGCGATCTTCTACGTGCCCAGCAACAAGCCATCAGCATCCCAAATATCCAGAAAACGGTTGCCGACTACTACGGCCTGCAGATCAAGGATCTGCTGTCCAAGCGGCGCACCCGTTCACTGGCCCGTCCGCGCCAGGTCGCCATGGCGCTGACCAAGGAACTGACCGAACACAGCCTGCCGGAAATCGGCGATGCGTTTGCCGGCCGCGACCACACCACGGTGCTGCACGCCTGCCGCCAGATCCGCACGTTGATGGAAACCGACGGCAAGCTGCGCGAGGACTGGGAAAAGCTGATCCGCAAGCTCAGCGAGTAAGCCCCGGCGCTGCCCTGTGGAAACGCTCATCGATGAAACAGGTGGGAAAACCATTGGGGCAGCAGGGTCTGGGCGGTAAGTGGAGCGAATGATGCACCGACGCCACTGCGGCGTCATCGCACAAAACGGTGCATCATTCGGGGGCAGGCTTGGGAGAAGTTGTGGATAAAATTGGTCGGCAAATCCGCGTCAAAATTATCCACAGGTTCACCCACCAGCTCAGCGTCAGTAATACATGGGTTTCAGCTTCAATAAAACATTTAAAAACAAACACTTAGGTGTGTTTTAAGCCAAATCTGGCTCTACCAGCACCACCAAGCTTTTGATTTAATCCACATCTTTTAAAAGCATAGGGGCACGAAACCACATGCGTTTCACACTGCAGCGCGAAGCCTTTCTCAAGCCGTTGGCCCAGGTTGTCAACGTGGTTGAACGCCGTCAGACCCTGCCGGTTCTGGCCAATTTCCTCGTCCAGGTTCAGGGCGGCCAGCTTTCGCTGACCGGTACCGATCTGGAAGTGGAAATGGTCTCCCGCATCGCGGTCGAAGACGCCCAGGACGGCGAAACCACGATCCCGGCACGCAAGCTGTTCGAAATCATCCGCGCCCTGCCCGATGGCAGCCGCATTACGGTTTCGCAGACCGGCGACAAGATCACCGTCCAGGCCGGACGCAGCCGCTTCACCCTGGCGACCCTGCCGGCGAATGACTTCCCGTCAGTCGACGAAGTTGAAGCCACCGAGCGCGTCGTCGTACCGGAAGCGGCGCTGAAGGAACTGATTGAGCGCACAGCCTTCGCAATGGCGCAGCAGGACGTGCGCTATTACCTCAACGGCCTGCTGTTCGACCTGCGCGACAGCATCCTGCGCTGCGTCGCAACCGATGGCCACCGCCTGGCACTGTGCGAAACCGCGCTGGAAAACGATAACGGCGCCAAGCGCCAGATCATCGTGCCGCGCAAGGGCGTTACCGAATTGCAGCGTCTGCTGGAAGGCGGCGAGCGCGAGGTCGAGCTGGAAGTCGGTCGCAGCCACGTGCGCATGAAGCGCGACGATGTCACCTTCACCTCGAAGCTGATCGACGGCCGTTTCCCGGATTACGAGGCAGTGATTCCGATTGGCGCCGACCGCGAAGTGAAGGTTGAGCGCGAAACCCTGCGTGCTTCGCTGCAGCGTGCGGCAATTCTCTCCAACGAGAAGTACCGCGGCGTTCGCGTCGAAGTGACGCCGGGCCAGCTGAAAATCAGCGCGCACAACCCGGAGCAGGAAGAAGCCCAGGAAGAAATCGAAGCCGATACCGTGGTCAGCGATCTGGCTATCGGCTTCAACGTGAACTACCTGCTCGATGCCCTGTCGGCACTGCGTGATGAGCACGTTGTCATCCAGCTGCGTGATTCGAACTCCTCGGCACTGGTGCGTGAAGCCAGCAGCGAGAAGTCGCGTCACGTGGTGATGCCGCTGCGTCTCTGACCTGCAGGTTCCACGTGGAACACGAAGAAGCCCGGCCTAGTGCCGGGTTTTTTTGTGGCTTGGATTCTGGCTGAGGTTCCACGTGGAACAGCCAGGACGAAGCCCTGGAATTCACTGATTTCTGATTGTTTGGCAGCCCTATCCGCCTGCTTCCTCGGTGGAGCAGCGAAGAGCCGGCAGATCTCCGGCCGATATGAATCTCGAGGCGTTCTCCAGCTACCAGGGCCGGCAACCATTCGACAGCAGCGCCCAGAGACCTGATTCCAGTTCATGCCTATCGGCCTCGCCATTGCCTTGAAGCACATCGAGATTCCTGCACTGGATTTCCTGTCTGATCCGATCGCGTCAGCGCTTACCGGAAGCCTTTGATCCACAGAACCTCTTCCCTGCCTGGCTGCACCAGCCGTCCATGTCCGAGCATGGTTCCGCTGATCCTTCGTGTTGGCTAACGAGATCAAAGATCAGCAATTCGACATTCTCCGTGTTTCAGAGCGTCCAGCCCGATCGGCATCGCTGGGCGAGCAGCCAAATTGGTGAAATCCGGGAGCTGGGACGCTGACCGGTTTCTCAGAATTCAAGAAATCAGCCCCCATTCCGGAGCCGCTCCCAAGGGATGACGAGGCAGACGTGGCAACCGTCGCAGATCGGCCTCGGATTTCTTGAAATCTGAAACCTGTAGCTGAATCCCAGCTCCCAGAATTCAAAGATTCACAGCTCTGGTTTTTCGCCCTTTCTGGCTGCCGGTTTTCTGAGCTCTATGCTTTAAATCTGAGAATAAATCAAAAGCTTGGTGGTGATGGTAGGAGCAGATTTTATGTAAAACTAGCTTAAGTGATTGTTTTACATAAGCTTATTGGCATTGAAACCCCCTGTAAAACAGGGCTTCAAGCCTGTGGATATCTGTGGATAAGGCCGAAGAGGGCTCTCAAGGCCAATCTTATCCACAGATTGCCAAACTTATACACAGGGTTTGTACCCGGACCTATACATGCTCAGAAAACCACTGTGTTTTCTCAAAATCTGCAGGGTTGGTGCCCTGAAGGTCTTTCAGATTTCAAGAAATCTTGTGATGTTCCACGTGGCACAGATCGGCATTGCTCCAGTGAACGCGTCCGGTCTGCTCAAACCTGGTGGATGCTTTAAGCTGCGCATGGCCAGCCACGGCCCTCGTGCTGGCGTCGTGCTTTCTTTCGAGCGTCAATGCATATCGTCCGTGTTGCCTTGAACCGCGTGCGTCGGTTCGATTCGGTGGAACTGGCTCCCCGCCCCGGCATGAACCTGATTACCGGCGCCAATGGCGCGGGCAAGACCAGCGTGCTCGAAGCCCTGCACCTGATGGCCTATGGCCGCAGCTTCCGAGGCCGTGTCCGCGATGGCCTGGTGCAGAAAGGCGCCGAGAATCTGGACGTTTTTGTCGAATGGCAGGAGCGTAGCGACGCAGAACTGGGCGTTTCAACGCGTCGGGCAGGCCTGCGACACAGCGGGCAGACCTGGAAAGGCCGTTTGGATGGCGAAGATGTCGCCCAACTGGGAAATCTTTGCGCCGCACTGGCGGTAGTGACCTTCGAGCCGGGCAGCCATGCCTTGGTCAGCGGTGGCAGCGAACCCCGTCGGCGTTTCATCGATTGGGGATTGTTCCACGTGGAACCTGACTTTCTTCCCCTGTGGCGCCGCTATACGCGGGCTTTGAAGCAACGCAATGCGCTGCTGAAGATGGGCGCCCCTGGCAAACAGCTGGATGCCTGGGATTGGGAGCTGGCCGAAGCTGGCACTCCCCTGACCTCCCGCCGCCAGCATTATCTGGAGCGGCTGCAGGATCGGGCGGTCGCAATCGCTGCGGATCTGGCCCCGGGCCTGCAATTGAGTGCACTGGAACTGCAGCCTGGCTGGCGCCGGCATGAAATGTCATTGGGCGATGCCCTGTTGCTGGCCCGCGATCGCGATCGCAGCGCGGGCTATACCTCGGTTGGCCCACATCGAGCCGATTGGAGTGTTGGTTTCACGCAGATTCCCGGCCGTGATGCGCTATCCCGCGGGCAAGCCAAGCTCACCGCCCTGGCCTGCTTGCTTGGGCAGGCTGATGATTACGCCAGCCAACGTGGCGAATGGCCGGTAATCGCGCTGGATGACCTGGGCTCGGAGCTGGACCGTGATCATCAACACCGCGTTCTGCAGTACCTGGCGGCAACACCTGCGCAGATATTCATCACGGCAACCGAAACGCCGGCTGCGCTGGAAGCCGAACTGAGTCCAGCGGCTGTGTTCCACGTGGAACATGGCACCATCAATGCCGTGATTTGACCCTTCAGGGCGGAAATCCCCCCGGCAGGTATAATCGGAACGTCATCCCCTATCTCTCATGCCCGGTCCACGGAACGGCGCATGACCTGCGGAGCCTACGGCAAGCGCAATGAGCGAAGAACAGAACACCCCGGTCAACAACGGCAATTACGACGCCAACAGCATCACCGCATTGGAAGGCTTGGAGGCTGTTCGCAAGCGTCCCGGTATGTACATCGGCGACGTCCATGACGGCACTGGCCTGCACCACATGGTGTTCGAGGTTGTCGACAACTCCATCGACGAAGCCCTCGCCGGTCATGCCGACAACGTGCTGGTCACCATCCATGCCGATGGCTCGGTATCGGTGGCCGATAACGGCCGTGGTATCCCGGTCGGTAAGCATGCGCAGATGAGCCAGAAGCTCGATCGCGAAGTCTCCGCTGCCGAAGTGGTGATGACCGTCCTGCACGCAGGCGGCAAGTTCGACGACAACAGCTACAAGGTTTCCGGTGGTTTGCACGGCGTGGGCGTCAGCGTGGTCAATGCGCTGTCGCAGAAACTGATGCTGGATATTTTCCAGGGCGGTTTCCATTACCAGCAGGAATACGCTGACGGCGCCGCGGTAACCCCGCTGAAGCAGCTGGAAACCAGCGATCGCCGCGGTACCGTGCTGCGCTTCTGGCCATCGGTTGCGGCGTTCCACGGCAATGTGGAATTCCATTACGAAATCCTGGCTCGCCGCCTGCGCGAGCTGTCGTTCCTGAATTCCGGCGTCAACATCACCTTGGTGGATGAGCGCGGCGAAGGCCGTCGCGACGACTACCATTACGAAGGCGGCATCAAGAGCTTCGTGGAACACCTGGCGCAGGTGAAGACTCCGCTGCATCCGAATGTGATCGCGGTAACCGGCGAAGCCAATGGCATCGTGGTGGAAGTCGCATTGCAGTGGACCGACTCCTACCAGGAAACGATGTACTGCTTCACCAACAATATTCCGCAGAAGGACGGCGGTACCCACCTTGCCGGCTTCCGCGCCGCGCTGACCCGCACGCTCAACAACTACATCGAGCAGAGCGGTATCGCCAAGCAAGCCAAGATCAGCTTCACCGGCGACGACATGCGCGAAGGCATGATCGCGGTGTTGTCGGTGAAGGTTCCGGACCCGAGCTTCTCCAGCCAGACCAAGGAAAAGCTGGTCAGCTCCGATGTGAAGCCGGCGGTGGAAAGCACCTTCGGCGCCAAGCTCGAAGAATTCCTGCAGGAAAACCCGAACGAAGCCAAGGCCATTGCCGGCAAGATCGTTGATGCTGCACGCGCTCGCGAAGCCGCGCGCAAGGCCCGCGATCTGACCCGCCGCAAGGGCGCACTGGATATCGCTGGCCTGCCAGGCAAGCTCGCCGATTGTCAGGAAAAGGATCCTGCGCTGTCCGAACTGTTCATCGTCGAGGGTGACTCGGCAGGTGGCTCGGCCAAGCAGGGCCGCAACCGTAAAAATCAGGCGGTGCTGCCGCTGCGTGGCAAGATCCTCAACGTGGAACGTGCCCGCTTCGATCGCATGTTGGCCTCGGATCAGGTCGGTACGCTGATCACCGCACTGGGCACCGGCATTGGCCGTGACGAGTACAACCCGGACAAGCTGCGTTACCACAAGATCATCATCATGACCGACGCCGACGTCGACGGCGCGCACATCCGTACGCTGCTGTTGACGTTCTTCTACCGTCAGATGCCGGAATTGATCGAGCGCGGCTACGTGTATATCGGCCTGCCGCCGCTGTACAAGATCAAGCAGGGCAAGACCGAGTTGTACCTGAAGGATGACCCGGCGCTGGATGCTTACCTGGCCAATAACGCCGTGGAGAATGCGTCGCTGATTCCTGCAGTTGGCGAGCCGCCGATTGAAGGCGTCGCGCTGGAAAAGCTGTTGATGACCTACGCAGCCGCGCAGGAAACCATCAACCGCAACGCGCATCGCTACGACCGCAGCCTGCTGGAAGCGCTGGTCGATTTCACGCCGATGGACCTGGAACACCTGCGCACCGCTCCCGAAGGCGAAGGTCTGGATGCACTGGCCAAACGTCTGAACCAGGGCAGCCTCGGCACGCCGCGTTTCACGCTGGTTCTGCAGGAACCGAACGAACAGCGCCCGGCTGCGGTGCTGGTCACCCGCCGTCACATGGGCGAGGAACACATCCAGGTGTTGCCGTTGTCTGCATTTGAATCCGGCGAACTGCGTCAGTTGCACCTCGCCTCGCAGTTGTTGCACGGGCTGGTGCGCGAAGGTGCCACCATCAACCGGGGCAACAAGTCTTCGGAAATCACAGGTTTCGCGCAGGCACAGGCCTGGTTGATGGAAGAAGCCAAGCGCGGGCGCATGATCCAGCGCTTCAAGGGCCTGGGTGAAATGAACCCGGAGCAGCTCTGGGATACCACGGTGAATCCGGATACGCGCCGCCTGTTGCAGGTTCGCATCGAAGACGCGGTTGAGGCCGATCAGATATTCAGCACCTTGATGGGTGACGTGGTGGAACCGCGTCGTGACTTCATCGAGAGCAATGCGCTGAAGGTCATGAACCTGGATATCTGATCCAGCGCAACCGTCAGTGTGGGCGCTGGCAACGGCGCCCACCTTCTATCCGAGCCACGCCCCAGGTCCGCGATGTCCACCCTTCCCGACGTACCGCTCCCCTCGTCTTCCCCTGCCCTATCCAAGCCCGGCTCGCCGGTGCGCGGCTTTGCCTTGGATCTATTGATCGGCATTGCCACGCTGCTGTTCCTGAGTGTGCTGGGCGGTCTGGTCTGGGCGTTATGGCGTGGTGTCGAGGTTGGCATGCAGGCTGCGCGCGACGGTGCTGCCCCGCCAGCAGCAGAGCTGGCAACCGCTTTGGGCACACCCGGTGCCTTGCCGCAGATGCTGATTGCACTGGTATCCACTGGTGGTGCGGCGTTGCTGCTGTACTTCCTGCGCCGTCGCGCCAGTCCGGCTGAGCGTGCGCAATCGAATCAGGCCATCCGCCGTCCATCCACCTGGGGGTGGATCGCAGTCGTCGCTACCGGTGTTTTTCTGGGTAGCAGCGGGATTGGCTGGATCGCCAAGCAGATGGGCGTGGAGCCGGTGCCAACCAACCTGTTGCTGATGCAGCAGGCGTGGGCGCAGTACCCACTGTTCCTGATCGTCTTCGCGGTAGTGCTGGCGCCGGCCTACGAAGAACTATTGTTCCGTCGCGTGCTGTTCGGGCGCCTGTGGGCCGCCAACCGTCCCTTGCTGGGCATCGTACTCAGCAGCATGGCGTTTGCACTGGTACATGAAATTCCTGGAACCAGTCCCAACAGCTTCCCGGCGATGCTGCAGCTGTGGTTGATTTACGGTGGCATGGGCGCGGCTTTTGCATGGGTTTATCGCAAGACCGGGACGTTATGGGCAGCGGTAATTGCCCATGCGCTGAATAACGCGGTTGCCTTGGCAGCGATGGTGCTGTTCGGCACGCAATAAAGCTGCCGGCGATTGACGAAAAATTAAGCAAGACACTCGCACACTGCAGGCGTGAACGAGGGGGATCCCGGATGAAAGCTGTTGGACTAGCCGTTGTTGCCGCGCTGCTGCTCAGCGCATGCGCCACCACAACCTCCCCAACCGGGCGGCGTCAGGTCATAGGCGGGGTTTCGCAGCAGCAGCTGGATCAGCTCGGCGCGCAGGCCTTTGCAGAAACCAAGGCCAAGCAGACCCTCAACCGCGATGCCAGACAGAACGCCTACGTGCAATGCGTGGTCAATGCCTTGGTGGCGCAGTTGCCGCAGCAATACCATGGCGTACGGTGGGAAACTGCCGTATTCGTCGACAAGGAACCCAACGCCTTCGCCTTGCCCGGCGGCAAGGTTGGCGTAAATACCGGCATCTTCACTGTAGCCAAGAACCAGGATCAGCTGGCTGCGGTGATCGGTCATGAAATAGGCCACGTTATTTCGCGCCACCACGAAGAGCGGCTGACCCGCCAACAGGGCACGCAGGTGGGGTTAGGCATTCTGGGCGCTCTAGCCGGCGCAGCCTACGGCGATACTGCGGCAAGCGCGGTCAACCAGTTCGGTGGAATGGGTGCGCAAGGCCTGATCCTGCTGCCCGGTTCGCGCACCCAGGAAAGTGAGGCTGATGTGGTGGGGCAAAGGCTGATGGCACAGGCCGGGTTTGACCCCTCACAAGCGGTGAATCTATGGCAGAACATGATGGCAGCCAGCGGAAATCGCTCTCCGCAATGGCTTTCCACCCATCCAGACCCGGCCAATCGTATCCGTGAGTTGCAACGTGATACACCTGCGTTGGAGCCTGTATTTCAGCAGGCCAGGCGTTCTGGTGTAGTCCCACGCTGTGGTTAGTTGTAGGAAAATGCTGCAGTACACCATCAGAAGTGATTTCTCCGTCAAATAATTTCTGATACGTTTGTGTGCTCGGTTTCGTTCCGACAGTTTGAATTTCTACCGCCACGGCGGCCCCTTCGAGGTGAAACATGATCTTCCGCAGCCAAAAGCACGCCGTGCTCTCCATCCTCATCGCCACTGCATTGGGCGGTGTTGTCGTCGCTGATGCTGCTGCGCAGTCGCGCTCGTCCGAGCGTCGTGGAAACAAGGAAAGTGCCAAAGCGGAAGTGCTGTACCCGGAAGCCACCCGCGTGGACCCCAAGGGCAAGGCCTCCTCGAAGATGGGCAGCAAGCTCAACAAGCTGTTCGCGGCTTACAACAAGCAGGAATTCGCGGAAACCCGCACCCTGGCCGATGAAATCCTCGCTTCGCCGGATGCCAACGATTACGACAAGGCCATCGCCAACCAGCTGGCGTCGCAGGGGGCTTACAACCTTGACGACAACGCCGCTGCCAAGCAGTACCTGCAGCAGGCGATCGCGCTCAACCAGCTTGACAACAACGGCCACTTCCAGGCGATGTTGATGCTGGCCCAGCTGCAGCTGCAGGATGACCAGCTGGTCGAAGGTTTGGCCAACCTGGACAAGTACTTCGCCGAATCCAAGTCGAACAAGCCGGAAGAGCTGATCATCAAGGGTCAGGCGCTGTACCAGAGTGAAAAGTATGCCGAGGCAATCCCGGTGCTGAAGGCAGCCATTGCCGCCTCGCCCGAGCCGAAGGACACCTGGAACCAGCTGCTGATGGCGGCCTACTCCGAGGCTGGCCAAACCGGCGAAGCGGTGAAGGAAGCCGAAGCACTGGCAGCCAAGAACCCGGCCGACAAGAAGGCCCAGCTCAACCTGGCCAGCATGTACATGCAGGCCGACCAGATGGACAAGGCTGCTGCAGTGATGGACAAGCTGCGCGCGGCTGGACAGCTCACCGAAGAGCGCGAATACAAGCAGTTGTATTCGATCTACGCCAACACCGACAACAAGGAACGGGACGTCATTGCGGTGATCAACGAGGGTATCTCCAAGGGCATCCTCAAGCCGGACTACCAGACCTATCTGGCGCTGGCGCAGTCGTACTACTACACCGAGCAGGTGCCGCAGGCTATCGAGGCCTGGAGGAACGCGGCCCCGCTGTCCAAGGACGGTGAAACGTACCTGAATCTGGCCCGCGTTTTGCATGCCGAAGGCCGTGTTCCCGAAGCAAAGCAGGCCGCGCGTGATGCACTGGCAAAGGGCATCAAAAACCCTGCCGATGCAAACAAAATCATCAACCTGAAGTAAGCAGGAATAACGCCTGAACGGCTGCATTTTTGATGCGCAGCTGGTCAGGATTGGTATAAGCTTGGAGGTTCCTGCGGTGTCATGCACCGCTGAATCAGGGGTGGCTTCACACCACCACCCCGACCCCACTAAAGAGTTCTTGGCGCATGACGGAACAACTGGTCTTCCACCACAGGTATGACACCCAGAAAGAAACGGGCCTCAGCTGGCCGCGTATCGCGGGTATCGCATTTGTAATCGCACTGCATCTTGCAGCCCTGATGATGCTCCTGATTCCGGCCGTTGCCCCCAAGGCAGCTGCGGAGAAGGAACGCAACGTCATGGTGACGTTGGTCGACGCTCCGCCGCCGCCACCGCCGCCGCCGCCGCCGCCGCCGCCGCAGGACACCCCGCCGCCGCCGGTCAAGAACCTGGCGCCGCCGAAGGCTTCGCCGCTGCCGCCGCCGCCGGAAGCACCGCCGATCGATGTGGCCGAGCCGCGTCCGACCGACGTGGTCACGCCGCCGTCGCCGCCTGCACCGCCGTCACCGCCGGTCAGCATCGAGGCCAGCGTCGACATCTCGTCCAAGGCCATGAACCCGCCGCGTTACCCGCCGGCTGCATTCCGTGCCGGTATTCAAGGCGAGGTCATCCTGATCATTGATGTCGATGCCAGCGGCAACGTCACCAATGTATCTGTCGAGAAGTCCAGCCGTAACCGCGACCTCGACCGAGCTGCAATGGAAGCGGCGCGCAAGTGGAAGTTCAATCCCGCCAAGAGCGGTAACGCGAATGCAGCTGGCCGCGTTCGCGTCCCGGTCAACTTTGCGCTGAGCTGATCCAAGGGGCGGCTTTGATAGCCGCCACCAGGTCAGGTCAACATTAGCTACACCCTTTAACACCACACACAACAAAGGTAAGCGTCATGCTGCAGGAAATTTTCATCGCCGCTGCTGCCGGGGGCAACGCAAACAACGCTCTCTCGCAGATGGGCTTCGAGCATCTGATCCACGAAATGACCACCAAGCCGGGCGACTTTGCCGTCTCCTGGGTTGTTCTGTTGACCCTGGTGATCATGTCGGCCATGTCCTGGTACTGGACCGTCATCAACATCTTCCGTACCGCTCGCCTGAAGTCGGCAGCTGACCGCGTGCCGTCGCAGTTCTGGGATGCCCCGAACGCACAGGACGCCATCCGCGCCATGGAAGAGCAGCCGGCTTCGGAGCCGTTCTCCAAGATCGCTCTGGACGCAGCCCAGGCTGCTGCCCACCACCAGCAGGCTGGTGCTTCGGAAACCCTGAGCCGTTCGGAATTCGTTGACCGCGCCCTGCGTCAGGCCGTGACCCGCGAATCCAACAAGCTGCAGGGCGGCATGATCCTGCTGGCCACCGTCGGTGCAACCGCTCCGTTCGTGGGTCTGCTGGGTACCGTGTGGGGCATCTACGGCGCGCTGATCAAGATCGGTGCAACCGGTTCGGCCTCGATCGACGCCGTTGCCGGCCCGGTGGGTGAAGCACTGATCATGACCGCCATCGGTCTGTTCGTGGCTATCCCGGCCGTGTTCGCCTTCAACTTCTTCAGCAAGATCAACAGCGCGACTGTCAGCAAGTTCGACACCTTCGCTCACGATCTGCACGACTTCTTCGCCACCGGTTCGCGCGTTCGCTAATCCGGTACGTCGAGTAAGTCTTCGCAACGATATAGACGGAGCCCGTTATGGCTTTCAGTAGTGGTAACAGCAGCGGCCCAATGGCCGAGATCAACGTCACTCCCCTCGTGGACGTGATGTTGGTGCTGCTGATCATCTTCATCATCACGGCTCCCCTGATGTCCCATAAGGTCAAGGTGGAGTTGCCGGAAGCCAACCTGATCCAGAACCCGGATACTGCGCCCGATCGCAAGAATCCGATTACGGTGGCGGTCAAGGAAGACGGCAAGCTCTACTGGAACGACGAAGAGGTCTCCAAGGAGACCTTGGAATCACGTTTCGCGACCGCTGCACAGCAGACCCCACAGCCGCCGCTGAATCTGCGTGGTGACAAGACCACCAAGATGAAGGTGATCAACGAGGTCACCAAGATCGCACAGGGTCAGGGCATGCTGGACGTCGGTTTTGTTGCCACCAAAGACAAACAGGGGCAATAAGACATGGCATTCAGTAGTGGTGGAAACAAGGGCCCAATGGCCGACATCAACGTCACGCCCCTCGTGGACGTGATGCTGGTGCTGCTGATCATCTTCATCGTTACCGCGCCGATCATGACGTATCCGATCGCCGTGGATCTGCCGCAGCGGGTTATCAATCCGCCGCCGCAGCTGCGTGAGCCGCCGCCGCCGATCGACCTCCGCGTCGACGCCAGCAACCAGGTTTACTGGAACAGCAGTCCGGTGAACGTGGGCGACCTGCAGCAGAAGATGGAAGAAGAAGTACAGAAGGATCCGACCAACCAGCCGGAACTTCGCATCGAAGCAAGCCCGGATTCGGAGTACGACGTCATGGCCAAGATCCTGGCCCAGGCGAAGAACGCTCAGATGAAGAAGATTGGCTTCGTGCAGTAAGCAAGACTGCAATACCAAGTCATGACGCGACTGGAAAAACGCCCTCCTTGTGGGGGCGTTTTTTTTTGCACTGCTGTTCTGTCTGTGCGCACCGAGGATCAAGCGAGCATATCAAGCCCCTCCCTCGTTTACGGGGTAATGGGGGCAGCTTGCAAACCATAGGTTTGCTGTGCGTCGAACACTTTGCGCCAGCGCAAGGGCTGGCGTAGGGAGGAAGGCTAGATAGGAGCCGATATAGCTGCTGGGCAGCTGCTTATTCCGAGGCTTTTCCGAATCAGTTGCAGAAACTCAAGGATCTATCGTCCACTGCCGCGCGTATTCCTGTTTGGCGCTGAGGGTGCCCAAGGCAATCCGGCGCAGTTCTTCAACAGGCTTCTGGCAGCGGCAAGTAGCCGGAGTCTTATCCACGGCAGTGGCTTATCCACAGCATCCTGTGGAAAGCTTTGCAGTATTGAAAGATCTGAGGAAAAACCAGGATCAGCCTGTGGATTACTGTCGACGGATTCACGTGGAAACTTTTTGCGTTTGATTCCGTGACAGGGCTGGGCGCCGGCGTTGCACTGTGGATATCTCATGCGAAAGGCATGCCCTCCGCTCAGGTGAGCCCTCCCTACCCTTTTGCTTGGGTCATGTGGATAACTACTGCCGCTGATATCGATGCCGCGCAACCCTGACGGGCCATGCGCTGATTGCGTGGGCGTAACCAACGGCACAATGCATCCTCCAAGACGGCGGTACTACCGTACTCAAGCGTGGGTTCGCGAGTGCCAGTAATAGGGCTGTATTCGTAGATCGACCCAAATCGGCCGATTAGTTGACCGATTGGACGATTTTATTGGGTAACCTGAAACCGCGAGACGGGCGCGGAAACCGGCAATCGGCGCGGATGGATTGATCCAGCGGCAACCAGCAGCGGCGCACGCCAACCGAGAAAGCCCGTTACACCAGACCGTGCCGCACCAGCTCAAATGCAGATCCTGTCTGTGGATAAGTCCGAAGCAAGCAAGCGGCCGCAGTCAACGAAGCAAGCCGTGAGCTGTTGGCCAACTACGGCAAATAGCTTAACCACAACGCTGAGCGGTTCAGGCATATCCCTACGAAACGCTGTGAAAACGTATGTGGATAAGTGTGTGGATGTAATTTCACCTCCCCCTCCGAAAGCGGGTTCGGCGCCTTGCAGGGGCATTCGCCAGACGGGCTGGTAAAGCTTGCTGGCCAACAAGCAGCGTGCGGTTGCTGCCAGCCGCTTGAGCCGTCGCTTGGTTTAACCGTGCAGGCTCTCGGCTTCGGCAATGGCTGCCAGATAGCCTGTCACGCTTGCTTCCAGCCCGGTATACAAGGCTTCGCTGATCAAGGCGTGGCCGATGGAGACTTCCAGCACAGTGGGCACGTGGGCCAGGAACGCGGCCAGATTGGCCTGCGAGAGGTCATGGCCGGCGTTGACGCCCAAGCCTGCCGCCTGCGCGCGGCGGGCAGCGTCAGCAAACAGCGCCAGTGACTGCCATGGGTCACCCGCCGCATGCGCTTCGGCGTAGGGGCCTGTGTATAACTCGACGCGATCGGCACCGAGCACGGCGGCCTGGGCGATATCGGGATTGCCGGCATCCACGAACAGACTGACCCGGCACCCATAGGACTTCAGTGTGGCGATCAAGGGCCGCAGGCGCTCGCCATCACGGCCGAAGTCGAAACCGTGATCAGAGGTGAGCTGGCCATCGCTATCCGGTACCAGTGTCGCCTGCGCCGGGCGGGTCTGCTCGCATAGTTCAAGCAGGCCGGGGTAACCCTCGCGTGCCGGTGCGAATGGGTTGCCTTCGATATTGAATTCCACCCCATGCTGTTGGGTGAGCGCAGACAGCAGCAGCACGTCTGCAGCGCGGATGTGGCGTTGGTCCGGTCGCGGGTGCACGGTAATGCCATGGGCGCCGGCGCGCAGGCAGGTCATCGCCGCCCGCACCACATCCGGATCATTGCCGCCGCGCGAATTACGCAGCACAGCAATCTTGTTGACGTTGACGCTGAGCAAGGTCATGACTGCGGCTGCTCGCGGTCGTCGGCAGCGACTGAGGGACCTGTGGGTGTTTGCACAGTTGGGGCGCTCGCTGCGGCAGCGACGGGATCCGTCTTGGGCTGCAGCTGCGCGCGCAGCGCCTGTAGCTCGGCGGCATGCAGGGGACGCGGAACCGAGTTCACGCCACCAAAGCGGGAGACGTACAGGCCCTTTGCCCACAGCAGCAGAAACACCAATGCAGCCAGCAGGGCCAGTACCAGCAGCCAGCTGTGGGTGGTGGAGAAGGCAAGCAGGAACGCGCCTAGCGCGAGCAATAGAAACAGCCAGTACATGACGATCTCCCTATCAGAGGCGTGCAGTGTAACGGCGCTGGCAGCGCTGATTCCATGCTTGGACAGGGGTTTGCGAGCTGTACCGGACAGCCGGTAGGTTCAGCGAAACAAGCGGGCTTTGTGCAAGACCCTCTGGTTGGAATCAAACCAATGCGGACTGCTGGCCTGCAGCCCCCTGCCCTATAGCAGCGGTGAAGCCAGTCGCGCGAATGCTTCCGGCAGACGCTTGCGCCACAGCGAGCGGTCGCGGACCAGCTGCACCTCCTCGGCGCTGTCGAATTCAGCCCGCAGGATGACTTCCAGTTCACCGGTGAGCTTGTGGTCGGTGTACATCATCGACAACTCGAAATTGAGCCGGAAACTGCGGTGATCGAAGTTGGCGGTGCCGACGATGCAGGTGTCCTCATCGGCGATGAAGGCCTTGCTGTGCAGCATGCGCGGACCGTATTCGAAGATGCGTACACCGGCCTCCAGCAGCTCATCGAAATAGGAGCGCGCGGCCAGGGTCACAAATCTGGAATCGCTTTGTTTCGGAACCATCAGGCGCACATCCAGGCCACCGAGAGCGGCCGAGGTCAGCGCCATGCGCGCGGCCTCGCCAGGCACGAAATACGGCGTCACCAACCAGACACGGCGCTTGGCTTCCTGGATGGCGGCCACATGCAGGCGATGGATGGGTTCCCAGGCCGAATCCGGACCGGACACCAGCACCTGTGCATCGATGCTGCCCTGCGCGCGGGTAGGCACATCGGCCGGGAACAGGTCCTCGCGCTCGAACAACTCCGGGCCCTGCTCGGTGGCATAGATCCAGTCTTCCAGGAACACCAGCTGCAGGCTGTGGACAACTTGTCCGCGTATGCGCATATGCAGGTCGCGGTAGGCATTGGGATTGCGGCTGTCGTCTTCCTCGTCGGTGACGTTGATGCCGCCGGTGAAGGCCACCTCGCCATCGACCACCACCAGCTTGCGATGGGTGCGCATGTTCAACCATGGCCGTTTCAAGGGCTTGAGCAGCTGGCGCGGGTGGAACCAGGCCACTTCGGCGCCGGCATCGAGCAACGGTCGCAGGAACTTCCTGCCGACTTTCGACGAACCCACCGCATCCAGCAGCAGCCGGACCTTGATGCCGGCGCGGGCGCGTTCCACCAGCGCATCGCGCATGGCGGTACCGGCATGGTCCGGTTCGAAGATGTAGTACTCCAGGTTGACGTGGCGGCGCGCCTTGCTGATGGCATCGATGATGGCGGCATAGGTCGCCGCACCATCCAGCAACCAGTCGACATCGGTGGCGGTGCTTGGTGACAGCCCGGTGGTGGCCTGCCCTACCCGCGCCAGCTCGGTGCAGTTGGCATCGGGCGGACACACCGCGTCATAAGTGCTCATCCCCTCGCGCGAACGCCCGCGGCGCAAGCGTTGGCGCACGATCTTCTGCGGGCCGAACAGGTAGAACACGAACAAACCGATATACGGCAGTGCTGCCAGCGAGAGGATCCAGCTCAGCGTGGCGACCGGCTCGCGCTTCTGCAGCACGATGTAGCAGGCCAGCACCAACAGATAGGTGACATAGGCGGCGGCCAGGATCTGGGCGGCGTGGGGAATGCTGGACAGACTTGTCCACAGGTCTTGGAGGGCTTCGCGCATCCGCCGATTCTAGCTATGGCCGATGACGACAGGGGCCGCCTGTTTTTTTTGTAGGAGCGGCGTAAGCCGCGAAGCCACTGCTGGATTCGGCGCCGAAAGCGCTCGGCGACCGTGGAAACGGGTATCCGCTTTGCGCGGCGGGATTGTCAGCTTCGCGGCTTACGCCGCTCCTACAAAGGCGAGGTTCGGTTTGTGCATTGCATCATTTAATACATAAGTGTAATATACCGGGATGGACAAACCCATCCCCGCCGCCGGCGGCTACGCCAGCATCGACCAGAAGCTAGCGATCAGCAGCGCCCGCCACCCCGGTTTTCCGCGCGACCAGGCCATGCTGGCGCGGCTGATCAAGCTGGTGCATAAGCTGTTCTGCGACCACGGCAACCAGCTGATGCGCGAGTACGGGATCTCCCACCCGGAGTACAACGTGCTGATGATGCTGGACGGCTCCGAGCAGGGCCTGAGCCCGTCGGAGATCAGCGAGGCCGCCAGCGAAAAATCCTCCAACGTCACCCGCCTGATCGACCAGCTGCTGGCCAAGGGCCTGGTCAGCCGCGAACCCAGTGCCGAGGACCGGCGCAAGCTGGTTGTGCGGTTGAGCCCGGCCGGCGAGCAGCTGATCGAGCAGGTGATGCCGGCGGTGATCCAGCAGCTGCAGCGCTTCTTCAGCGGCGTCGAGCCGGCCGAACTGCGTCACACCGAAACCGTGCTGACCCGCATCCTGATGGGCTTGGAACAACAACCATGAGCGCCCGACCGGCTGAGTACGCGCCGGGCGCGCAGCAGTCCCCTGACACCAAGTCCCCCGACAACTGGCTACAAATGTTCGCCCAGGCCATGAGCGGCGAACGCGCGGTGTGGGCCTACATCGGCAAGGTGCTGGTGGCCTTGTACCTGTCCGGCTGGATCGCGATGCGGCTGGGCATGAGCTCGCCCGGCACGGCGATGATCACCGTGCTGGTGGTGATGAACCGCAATACCGGCATGGTGCTGGCCAAGGCCTTCTATCGCGGCGTCGGTACCGTGGTCGGCTGTGCGATGGCGGTGCTGATGGTGTCGCTGTTCCCACAAAGCCCGGTTGCCCTGGTGACGGTGATGGCCTTATGGGCCGGCTTCTGTGCTGGTGGCTCGGTGTGGAGCCGCGGCATGGCCTCGTACGGTTTCGTGCTGTCCGGCTACACGGTGGCGATGATCGTGTTCCCGGTGCTCAACCATCCGCAGAACATCCTCAACAGCGCGCTGGAGCGCACCGGTGAAGTGCTGCTGGGCATGGCGGTGACCAGCGTGGTGTTCGACGTGCTGTGGCCCAACCGCCTGCGCGCCGGACTGCGTGCGGCCGATGACGGCAACCTCAATGATTTCCTTGGCTTTGTCGCCGATGCGATCGGCGGCCGCCTGCATGGCTTTGAAGTGATCGAACGTACCCAGAGCCGGGTGGTGCAAGGCGCGATCAACTTCGAAGACCTGCGTGCCATGGCCTACTTCGATGACCCGATCCTGCGCAGCAACAACGGCCAGCTGAAGCTGATCAACCAGCATTTCATGGCAGCCACCTCACGTTTCCAGGCGCTGCATCACCATATCGACCGCCTGCGCCGCAGCAAGAACGAGGCTTTGGTCGCGGCAATACGGGCAAGTCTGAAGCCGCTGTCGCAGTTGCTCGACGACAGCGCGCTCCGCGATGACGTCCCTGCCCTGGCCAAGGCCCTGCAGCACTGGTGTGGACAACTCGACGGTGTGTTTGCCCGCGAAAGGCGCGCATTGCCGATAGACCTGCAACCCGGCTTCGACGCCAGCACGCTACTGGTGCGCCGTTTCGCCGAGGAGCTGCAGGCCTATCTCAGCGCCAAGGCGCGGATGGAAACCGGCAACGGACGCCTGCGCGCACGCGCGCCGCGCTTGAGCAAAGTGCGCTTCACCCGTGCCAATGACTGGTATGCCATTGCCTTGGCTGCAGTGCGCTGCTTCGTGGTGATGCTGGCCTTGTCGCTGCTGTGGTTGAGCAGCAGCTGGAACCAGGGCGGCTTGGCGGTGTTCGGCATGGCCGCGCTGGTGGCGATGTCTTCGGCTGCACCAGACCCGTTGTGGGTAGTGCGTCGGGCCACCATCGGCCATGTCATAGCGCCGTTCTTTGCGGTACCCGGCTTCATCGCGATGGCATTGGGATCGGACTTCCCGATGCTGGTGTTGCTGACCCTGCCGTCGATGATCGCCTCGCTGTACATCTCCACCCGGCCGCGTTTTGCGGTGACCGGCATGGCCTTGAACGTCGGCACCCTGGTCTCGTGGAACATGGGCCCACATTTCCACCCCAGCGCCCAGACCTATCTGGACAACTCGCTGACGCTGGCAGTTGGCGCCTTCATCGCCACCGGTGTGTTCATGCTGGTGCCGGGCCTGCCCGGCAGCAAGCAACGCCAGCGACGCCTGCTGGAGCGCCTGCGTGCGCAGGTGCAGCTGGCTGTGACCGCACCGCTGCAAGGCCTGCTGCCGAAGTTCGAAAGCGTCAGCCGCGAACTTTTCCAGCAAGTGGCCAGCCGCACTGCGCCGGGCAGCCGGCCGTCACGGCAATTGTTCGAGTGGGCCTTGCTGGTGCATGAAGCCGGGCATTGCGCGATCGACCTGCGCCACGATCTGGCTGAGCAACAACTGCCAGCAACCTTGCATGCGCAGATTGAGAAGGCACTGGCGCTGCTTGGCCAGCTCTACCGCGAACCGCAGGCACGCACGCTGCGCGATGCCAAGGCCAGCGTGCAGGCCGCACTGAGCGAGCTGACCGGTCCACAACCGCAGGCGCGGCGCGTTGTGCGCGATCACCTCTACCTGCTGCAGATGAGCCTGGACGACAGCGCCTCGGTGCTGGCCGCCTATGTGCAGCGTTCCCGCCGCCAGCAGCGCCTGAAGGAGGCCCGCCATGCCGTTTGAAGTATCCATCGGCGATATCTATTTCCCCGGCTCGCTGGTGCTGGTGGTGCTGTTGCTACCGGTGTTCGGCCTGCTTGACTACGGCCTGGGCCGGGTTGGCCTGTACCGCCGCGCGCTGCACCCCTCGCTGGTGCGCGTTGCCCTGTTTGCCTGCGTTTACTGCCTGGCCTTGTTGTTGTTCCTGCCGCACTTTTCCTGATTGAGGATGTACCGATGAAAACCGCCAGCCTGATACGAGGCGGTGTCACCACGGTGGTGGTACTGCTGGCCGCAGTGCTTGCCTACGTGGTCTGGCACCAATACATGCTTAGCCCGTGGACGCGTGATGCGCGGCTGCGTGCCGAGGTGGTGCGCATTGCTCCGGATGTGTCCGGCCTGGTCACCGAAGTGGCCGTGCACGACAACCAACTGGTAAAAAAAGGCGAGCTGCTGTTCGTCATCGACTGCGACCGCTATGCGCTGGCGGTCGCCAAGGCTGAAGCCGATCTGCAGGCTGCCGAAGCCGCTGCGCGCGCCGCCGGTGCAGCGATTTCAGCCGCCAGTGCCGGCGCCAGCGCCAGCCAGGCCGAATTCCAGATGCGACAGGAACAGGCGCAACGCCGCGCCCAGCTCGACGGTATCGTCTCGCGCGAATCGCAGGCCGACGCACGCGCCGTGGCGCAGGCAGCACAGGCCAGCTGGAAGCAGGCACAGGCCAGCGCGCACGCCGCCAGCGCCGGCAGCCAGCAAGCCAGCGCCGCCCTGCAACAGGCGCGGGTGACGCTGCAGCAGGCGCAGCTGGAGCTGGCACGCACCGAAGTGCGCGCAAGCGCCGACGGCACCATCACCAACCTCGACGTACGTGTGGGCGACTACGCCGCCGCCGGCCAGGCACGGATGGCGCTGGTCGCCAGCGAAGGCATGTGGGTCTACGGCTACTTCGAGGAAACCAAGCTGCCGAAGATCCATCGCGGTGATGCCGTGGATATCCGCCTGATGGCCGGCGGCCTGCACCTGCAGGGCAAGGTCGAAGGCATTGCCACCGGCATCGCCGATGCCGCCGGACCGACCAGCAGCAACCTGCTGGCCGAGGTCGAGCCCACCTTCAACTGGGTGCGGCTGGCACAGCGCGTGCCGGTGCGGGTCAGCATCGATCCGCAGTCGGTACCGGCCGATGCGGTGCTGAGCGCCGGCATGAGCGCCACCTTGGTGATCAAGCCCAAGGCCGGCTGAAGCAGGCGTCAGGTGAATACGGCTTGTCGCACATCCTGCGACAAGCCGGCGCTAGGGTAGGCGCATGCCTACCCCGATCAAGGGCCGCGGTGCCAGTACCTACCTGCCCGGCCGTTTCGAAACCCAGACCAGCGAAGCCGTCGATGACGGTTGGGCGGTCGATGAGAGCGAGGAATTCGCCGCCGCAAGGCTGCGCACCGATGTGCGACCGGAAACCGCGCGCAGCATCATCAGTCGCAACAATTCGCCGGACGTGGGCTTCAGCCAATCGGTCAATCCGTATCGCGGTTGTGAGCACGGGTGCTCCTACTGTTTCGCGCGACCGACGCATGCTTATCTGAACCTGTCGCCGGGGCTGGATTTCGAAACCAAGATCTTCGCCAAGACCAATGCTGCCGAAGTGTTGCGGCGTGAGTTGTCCAAGCCCGGCTATGTGCCGCAGCCGATTGCCCTGGGTATCAACACCGATGCGTATCAGCCAATCGAGCGCAAGCTTGGCATCACCCGCCAGCTGATCGAGGTGATGCAGGAAACCCGGCATCCGTTCTCGCTGATCACCAAGAACGCGCTGGTCGAGCGCGACATGGATCTGCTCGCGCCGTTGGCAGAGCAGCAACTGGTCAGCGTGCATTTCTCGGTGACCTCACTGGATCCGCATCTGTCGGCCAAGCTCGAGCCGCGCGCCTCGGCACCGCATGCACGGCTACGGGCGATGCGCAGGTTGAGTGATGCAGGTATTCCGGTCGGCGTGATGGTTGCTCCGGTTATTCCGTGGATCAATGACGCCGAACTGGAATCGGTGCTGGAAGCCTCACGCGATGCCGGCGCCAGCAGCGCCGGTTACGTGTTGCTGCGCCTGCCCTACGAAGTAGCACCGCTGTTCCGCGATTGGCTGGATGCGCATTATCCACAGCGCGCGGAGCATGTGATGAGCACCATCAACCAACTGCGCGGCGGCAAGGATTACGACAGCCAGTTCGGCAAGCGCATGCGCGGCGATGGCGTGTATGCGGACCTTTTGGCAAATCGCTTCAAGCTGGCCAGCAAGCGCCTGGGTTTCAACGCATCGCGCCAGCAATGGCCGTGGTTGGACTGCAGCAAGTTCATTGCACCGCTGCCGCCGAAGAAGCCATCGCTGCAGGGCGAGTTGTTCTAGGCCCCACCTGTAGTGCCGAGTCATGCTCGGCAGCGCGCGGTGTCGATTGTGGGAGCGGCGTAAGCCGCGAAGCCGGCAGCAATGAAATTGCAGGTATCCACATCGCGGATCGATTGTCAGCTTCACGGCTGACGTCGCTCCCACAAGGAATTCTTCTGGCAACGCCCCAGCGGAACACTGCTCCGCCCTACAAGTTGTGCGTTACGCTGTCGCCTGAATTTCGTTGGCGAAGAAACCATGCGCAGGCAATACCACTTCCGTCAAAGCGAGGCAGGTTTGTTGGCCTGGGACGTGCATCGTTTGATCGCACTGAGCGGTGACCTTCCGGTTTCCTGCATCGCACTATCAGCGGTCGCCGAGATGGACGAAGCCTATTGGTGGGACGCCGATTCGCCGCCCCCGACATGCAGGCAGGTAATCGAGCATATGCAGCTGGTGGAAGCTGCGGAACTGCAATACCCGATCATCCTCTGCCCACAGGGCCGGGTGATGGATGGCATGCATCGCGTGGCCAAGGCGGTGCTGTTGGGGAAGAGCGAAATCGCGGCAGTACGCTTGCCAGAGCTGCCTTCGCCAGATCATGTTGGCGTTGATCCGGACGATCTCTGCTACGACGACGTTTGCTCGCTGTAGTGCCGAGCCATGCTCGGCAGAGGTCTTACCGGTAAAGCCCCAGCGGAGCAGGGCTCCGCTCTACCCAAGAACGAGCTTTCCGCAGGAACACCTGCAACTAGCCTTCCTCGCCATACAAGCGCTGCGCCGACTGGAACAAGATCCAACTCGTCGCAATGAACTTGTCCCCTCCCTGCGGCCGATTGCCACGATGGGTATGGGTGAATGCCGTAGGTGCAATCAACAAGCTGCCAGTACGCGGCACCACCTTGCGCTTCTGGAACAGGAATTCGGTTTCGCCCTCTTCAAAGCCGTCGTTGAGGTACAGCGTCCACAGCAGATGCCGGTGCAGGGTTTCGCCGCCGGGATCGCGCGGGAACAGCTCGCAGTGCCAGTAGGGATAGCCGCCCTCGCCTGCTGTGTACCACTGCAGGTTGATCGCGCCAGGACGCAGGCAGGTGCGCGCGAGTTCGGATAGCGCGGCATCGTCCATACCCTGGAAATCATCTGCGCTGAGTCGTCGCGCCTGCCCCTCTGCATCAGGTACCTGCAGCATCAACGGTGAAATCAGCACCTGTGGATAACGCCGCAGGTAATGCAGCATGCCGTTGAACACCGCCTGCTGCAGGCGCTGCTCGACATCGCGCCAGCCCTCGTTGCCGCTGATGCGCAGGTCGTGGCTGCGTTTGAGTTCGGGGAACACGCCGCTGCCGACCTGGCCGGGTTTGAGCTGGGTGCTGTGGCGCAGGCGTTCGACGATGACCGCGCAGTCGGCTGCGGACAGGGCGTTGTCGTAGACCTCGATGAAATCAACAGCAGTCATCAGCAGCCTCGCAGTGAGTGTCCGCCGATGGTGGCCTGAAGCGCCCCGCTTGTGTAGTGCCGAGCCATGCTCGGCAGGGGCTTTCCAAGCAATGCCCAGCTGCGGGGCTGTACCGGTAGTGCCTCTGCCGAGCATGGCTCGGCACTACGGTGAAGCGCGGCTCAGCCCTCCTGCAGGTCGTGCTCGCGGTGGTAGCGGGTGGCTTCGGCTACTTCGTTCTTCGAGCCGAGGAACACCGGCACGCGCTGGTGCAGCTGGGTCGGGGCGATGTCGAGGATGCGCTCACGGCCATCGGTGGCGGCGCCGCCGGCTTGTTCGACCAGCAGCGACATGGGGTTGGCTTCGTACATCAGGCGCAGCTTGCCGGCCTTGGTCGGGTCCTTCTTGTCCCACGGGTAGATGAAGATGCCGCCACGGGTCAGGATGCGGTGCACGTCGGCCACCATCGAGGCGATCCAGCGCATGTTGAAGTCCTTGCCGCGCACGCCGTCCTTGCCGGCCAGCAGATCGGCCACATAGCCCTGCATCGGCGCTTCCCAGTGGCGCTGGTTGGACATGTTGATGGCGAACTCCTTGGTGTCCGCTGGTACCTGCATGCCGCGCTGGGTCAGCACGAACTCGCCGGTTTCGCGGTCCAGGGTGAAGGCGTGGGTGCCATGGCCCACGGTCAGGACCAACATGGTGCTGGGCCCGTAGATGCAGTAACCGGCGGCGACCTGCTGGGTGCCCGGCTGCAGGAAGTGCTCGTCGCCCGGCTTATCCACACCCTTGGGCGAGCGCAGCACCGAGAAGATGGTGCCGACCGAGACGTTCACATCGATGTTGGAGCTGCCATCGAGGGGATCGAACAGCAGCAGGAAGTCGCCCAGCGGGTATTCCGACGGTACCGGCTGGCTGTGGTCCATTTCCTCGGAGGCGCAGGCGGCCAGGTGGCCACCCCAGGCATTGGCTTCGAGCAGGATCTCGTTGGAGATCACGTCGAGCTTCTTCTGCGCCTCGCCCTGCACGTTGCCGGTGCCGGCATCGCCCAGCACGCCGCCCAGGGCGCCCTTGCTGACGGCGATCGAGATGCTGGTGCAGGCGCGGGCGACCACGGCCACCAGCTGGCGCAGGTCGGCGTTGATGCGCTTGGCGTGCTGTTCTTCGATCAGGAAACGGGTCAGCGACGTACGGGACATGGACGGCAACTACCTTCAGACGAAAGGGGCGCTATTGTCGCGGCTGGCTCCACTTTTAGCGAGCCGTGGCCAGACTTTGTCTTCCTGTGGACAAATCTGGACAGCGCCTGCCAGTCGATGCGTTGTGCAGTTGCCGTGGCGGGTAAAAGCCCCGTCATGGCGGGCGAAGGCAGGTTATCCACAAGCGGTTGGGGATAATTCCATGATGGAATGAGATGTGGATAAGTCCGTGGGTATTGGCTTTATCCACAGGCCTCGTACCATTCAGGGCCTTGCTGGAGAACACGATGGATTGGAACCAGGCCACACACGGCTTGCTGACTGCGTTGGGCATCGGCTTGCTGATCGGCGCGGTGCGTGAGCGTCAGCACGGCGGTCGCAAAAGCCTGCAGGCCGGCGTTCGGACGCATGCGCTGTCGGCCTTGCTGGGTGCGGCGGCCTTGATGCTGGGCCAGGCGGTATTCGTGGTGGCGCTGCTGGCAGTGGCGGCGTTGGCGTGGACCAGCTACCGCGTCACCTCGCGTGAAGATCCCGGCCTGACCGGCGAGATCGCCCTGTTGATAACTGTGCTGCTGGGCGGCTTGGGCATGCAGCAACAGGCGCTGTCGGCGGCGCTGGGCGTGGTGGTGGCGATCCTGCTGTGGGCCAAGGCGCCATTGGCACGCCTGAGCCGGGAAGTGATCAGCGACCAGGAGGTGCGTGACGCCTTGCTGCTGGCCGCCTGTGCGCTGGTGGTGCTGCCGATGCTGCCGGATAGCGCAGTCGATCGCTGGGGCGTGCTGGTGCCGTCCAAGCTATGGCAGATCGTGGTGCTGGTGATGGGCGTGGGCATGCTCGGCCACATCGCGCTGCGGGCGGTGGGCGCGCGCTGGGGCTTGCCGGTAGCCGGGTTCTTTTCTGGCTTCGCCTCCTCGACCGCGGCAGTGGCCGGGTTTG
Source organism: Stenotrophomonas sp. STEN083 (assembly GCF_056759195.1). NCBI lineage: Bacteria > Pseudomonadati > Pseudomonadota > Gammaproteobacteria > Lysobacterales > Lysobacteraceae > Stenotrophomonas > Stenotrophomonas sp. STEN083. Next base: position 89,230 of record NZ_JBRRCU010000006.1, read on the forward strand.
GCCGCAGCAGTCGCGCCGCACCGGCCTTGGTGATGCCTTCGGTAGCGGCGGCGTTATTGGCGAATCTTGCCTCGTTGCTGCTGTTTGCCGCCGTTATCGGCACAAGTTCGGCGACGTTGTTGAAGGCTACGGCATGGCCGCTGGCGGCGGCGTGCCTGGTTTTGTTGCTGTGCTCGGCGTTGGGGCTGCGCCATGTTGCCGATGAAGCGGTGCCGCAGGGGCCGGCCAGCAAGGCCTTCCAGCTGAAGCATGCCCTGCTGATCGCATTGGTGATTGCGCTGGTGCTGCTGTTGTCCGAAGGGCTGCGGCAGTTGTTCGGGCAGGCCGGTGCCTTGGCCGGGGCGACGATTGCCGCCTTGGGTGAGTTGCATGCGGCGGCGGCGAGTATCGCCGGGCTTACGGCCTCCGGTGGCCTGGAGTTGGCGCAGGCGCGCTGGGGTGTGGTGGCGCTGCTGGCCTCGGCGTCATTGGCCAAGTCGGTGTTCGCGTTCGCCAGTGGTGGTGGGCGCTATGGCGCCGGTGTGGCGATTGGGCTTGGGGCGATGGTGGCGACTGCGGTGGTGGTTACCTGGGTGGTGCCGGGGTAGCTGCGGGATATCCACAGGGGGTTGTGGATAAGGCTTTGGAAAAGCAGGAGCTGGAGCAACAGCCCCCTCCCCAACCCTCCCCCGCGCTTTGCGCAAGGGAGGGCTAAGCTGCAGTTCGCGAAATGGCGTGGGCTGCAGCCATTGCCCCCTCCCTTTGCCGCAGGCAAGGGGAGGGTTGGGGGAGGAGTGCTTTAAAGCTTTATAGCTTTTGCTCCACAGCCTTATCCACAAGCTTCAAACCACAAAAAAGCCCGGGTTTCTCCGGGCTTTTCATTACATCATCAGCAACGATGCATCAGCCGCGGCTGACTTCGTAGACTGCCTTTGCGACGTAGTCCAGGTTGTTCTGGCTCAACGCGGCAACGCAGATGCGGCCGGTGCCGACGGCGTAGATGCCGTAGTCGTCACGCAGCTTGTCCACCTGTGCCTTGCTCAGCCCCGAGTACGAGAACATGCCGGCCTGCTGCTGGATGAAGCCGAATTCCGGCGCGCCCAGGGCGGCCAGCTTCTGCACCATGCCGGCACGCAGGGCGTGGATGCGCTCGCGCATTTCAGTCAGCTCGGCTTCCCACACGCCACGCAGCTCGCCACTGTTCAGCACGCCAGCGACAAGCGCGGCGCCGTGGGTGGACGGACTGGAGTAGATGGTGCGGATGATGCGCTTGACCTGCGACTGCACGGCCTTGGTCGAGGCCGCGTCCGGGCCCACCACCGACAACGCGCCGACGCGCTCGCCGTACAGCGAGAACGACTTGGAGTACGAGTTGGCGACGATGAAGCTGTCGATACCGGCGTCGGCGACGATGCGCACGGCCTGGCCGTCCTGCGCGATGCCCTTGTCGAAGCCCTGGTAGGCCATGTCGATGAAGGGGAACAGCTGGCGGTCCTTCATCAGCGCCGCAACCTGCTTCCACTGCTCGGTGCTCAGGTCGGCGCCGGTCGGGTTGTGGCAGCAGGCGTGCAGCAGCACCACGGTGCCCGGCTGCAGCTTCTGCAGGTCGGCCAGCATGCCGGCGAAGTCCAGGCCGTGCGCGGCGTTGTCGTAATAGGTGTAATCGACCACGTCGAAACCGGCGGCGCCGAACACGGCGCGGTGGTTTTCCCAGCTCGGGTTGCTGATGGCGATGGTGGCGTGTGGCAGCAGGCGCTTCAGCAGGTCGGCGCCGACGCGCAGCGCACCGCTGCCGCCAACGGTCTGCGAGGTCGCGACGCGGCCAGCGGCCAGCAGATCCGAACCTTCACCGAACACCAGCTTCTGGGTGGCCTGGGTGTAGGCCGGCAGGCCGTCGATGGGCAGGTAACCGCGCGGTTTGGCCTCGGCGGCCAGCGTCTGCTCGATCTGCTTGACGGCGCGCAGCAGCGGAATGCGGCCGCTCTCGTCGTAGTAGATGCCCACGCCAAGATTGACCTTGGTGGTACGGCTGTCAGCGTTGTAAGCCTCGGTCAGACCCAGAATCGGGTCACCAGGAACCTGTTCGACGTTTGCAAAGAAGGACACGGCGATACTCGTATCAGTGGCGGGGAGTGGGGGTATTCGGCGCGGGATGCAGCAACGGCGCGCTCAGAACCGCATCATCGTAACAGGGCTGGAGCCCGCTGGCCGTAGGGTTTCAGCTGGAACTTCAGCGCGCAGGGCGATGACGCGGCCGCTGCGGATCAGGGATGATGGCCGGATGCGGATTTGTAATCGGTTTTTTGCGTTCTCCGGGCTGTTGCTGGCAGTGCCAGCCGTGGCCGAGGAGCTACCCGCCACTTCGCTGGATCGGGTGCAGGTACAGGCAGCCAAGGTCCACGCAGTGGACGACTTCGACCTGCCCGCCTCCAGCACCACGCTGGCGCTGGACACGGACGGCAATGGCCGTGGCGCACAGGTATCCGAAGTGTTGGGCGCGGTACCCGGGCTGCTGGCACGCGATCGACAGAATTACGCACAGGACACCCAGCTGTCGCTGCGCGGCTTTGGCGCGCGCTCCACCTTCGGCGTGCGCGGGGTGCGGCTGCTGGTCGACGGGGTGCCGGCGACCATGCCCGATGGCCAGGGCCAGCTCTCCCACTTCAACGTATTCGGCGGCGACCGGGTGGAGGTGCTGCGCGGGCCGTTCTCGGCGCTGTACGGCAATTCCTCCGGCGGCGTGCTGCAGCTGTGGAGCGCGGACGGGCAGGACGGCGATCCGTGGCGGCTGCGCAGCAGCCATGGCAGCAACAACACTTCCAGCACCGGCGTGCAGCTCAAGGGCCTGGCCGGGGCAATGCACTACAACGTGGCGGCCAACCATTTCCGTACCGATGGCTGGCGCGAACACAGCGCGGCCCGCCGCGAATCGGTGAATGCGCGGCTGGGCTTTGATCTGGCGGCCGGCCAGCGGCTGGAATTGCTGTTCAACGGTTTCGATGCACCGCATGCGCAGGACCCGTTGGGGCTGAGCCGGGAGCAGGTGCGCGAGAACCCACGTCAGGCCACCGCCGTCGCCAGCCAGTACAACACCCGCAAGTCGGTGCGGCAGACCCAGCTGGGCGCGGTCTACAGCGTCGAGCGTGATCAACAGACCTGGCGGCTGATGGGCTATGCGGGGCAGCGTGCGGTGGAGCAGTTCCTGGCGATCCCGCCGGGGCCGCAGAACAGTCCCCTGCACTCCGGCGGGGGGATTGATCTGGACAGCGACTACGGCGGCGTGGACGCGCGCTGGGCCTGGCATGGGCAGCTGGCCGGCAAGCCGTTGGAGTTGGTGGTCGGCGCAAATGCAGACCGCCAGCAGCAGCACCGGACCGGCTACGAGAACTTCATTGGCAGCACGCTGGGCATCAAGGGCCGGCTGCGCCGCGATCAACAGGACCGGGTGCAGAACATCGATCAGTTCGCGCAGGCATGGTGGCAGTTCAGCCCGCGCTGGTCGGCATTGCTGGGTGCGCGGCACAGTGAGGTGCAGTTCCGTTCGCGCGACCGCTATATCACCGCCAGCAACCCCGATGACAGCGGCCGCCGTGATTACTCGGCGACCACGCCAGTGGCCGGCGTGGTGTTCCGCGCCAGCGACGAGCTGCGCCTGTACGCCTCGGCTGGCCGCGGTTTTGAAACGCCGACCTTCAATGAGCTGGGCTATCGTGCTGATGGCGGCGCCGGCCTGGCGCTGGACCTGGCGGCCGGCAGCACCCGCAACTACGAGATCGGCAGCAAATGGCGGGCGCAGAGCGGTGCACGGCTTGAGCTGGCGCTGTTCCGTGCCGACAGCGAGGACGAGCTGGCGGTGGCGACCAACAGCGGCGGCCGCAGCAGCTACCGCAACATCGGCGCGACCCGGCGCCAGGGGGCGGAACTGAGCTGGCAGCAGCCTATTGCCGCCGACCAGCAACTGCAGCTGGCCTATACCTGGTTGCAGGCCAGCGTGCGTCAGGCCTACCTGACCTGCACCGGCCTGCCCTCGCCGTGCAACAAGCCCAGCAACGTGGTGGCTGCAGGGACGCGTCTGCCGGGCGTGCCGCGCCAGCAATTGTTCGCGCGCTGGCAATGGCAGCCGGGGTCGTGGCAGTGGGCGGCCGAAGTGGTGGCCGCCAGCGCTATCGGCGTGAACGATCTGGGCAGCGCCAACGCAGCCGGTTATGGGCTGCTGAACATGGAGATGGCGCGGCAATGGCGCACATCACGCGGGCCGCTGCGCGCCTTCGCCCGTGTGGATAACTTGCTGGACCAGCGTTATATCGGCTCGGTGATCGTCAACGACGGCAACCAGCGCTATTACGAACCGGGCCCGGACCGCGGTTTCACCGTGGGCTTGCAGTGGCAATGGGCGCGCTAGCAGCGTTGAAACGCCCCGCTCACTCCTAGCTAACGGCACCGGGCGTAACTGTTAGCGCCCAACAGGGAGGGTTGTGCCATGTACCGCCCCGATCGCATTGAACACCCCGTTGCACCAACCTTGTTTGGTGCCGACCCCAAGGTGATGCGGCGTGGCCGGCTAAGGCGCAGCCAGCATACCGCCGACGAAGTGGCGCAGGATTTCGTGCAGTACAGTCTTGACGACTATGCGCGGAGGCGGCGTGGCGCGCGCGGGTGGCTGGATCTGCAACCGGCCTATGCATTTGCACTTGCCACGCATGCGGCAGATTGGCCGCGTGGCAGTGGCGATACCGACGTGGAACTGGCCGAGCATTGGGAGCAGGCACGCGGCGGCTCGCGGCTGCGCTGGGAGCAGGTTCGGGATCTTGTTGAAGACGCATGGTTGGCGCTGGACCGCATGCCGGTGGCTGCGGTGCACGCACGCTAGGCAAGAAGGCGGGGAGGCTTTTGTGGGAGCGGCGTAAGCCGCGAAGCTGGCAAAGCCTCGCTACCGATTGGTATGCAACCTGACTGTGCGTGAGTCTAGCGGCTTCGCCGCTCCCCTCTCCTGCCTTCGGCATCCTCTCCCGCAAGGGGAGAGGAGAAGATCAAAAGCCAAAAGCCAAAAGCCAAAAGCAATCCAACCAGCACACCCCGGGGGAGGTGCGGATGTGCTGGCCGGTTGCGGTCAGGCGTTGAAGTCCAACACCACGCGGCCTTCAATCGCACCTGCATGCATGCGCTTGAACACGTCGTTGATGTTCTCCAGCTTGTCGGTGCTCACCGTCGCTGCAACCTTGCCTTCGGCAGCGAACTGCAGTGATTCCTGCAGGTCCAGGCGGGTGCCGACGATCGAGCCACGCACGGTGATGCCGTTGAGCACCATGCCGAAGATATCCAGCGGGAAGTCACCCGGCGGCAGGCCGTTCAAGGACACCGTGCCACCACGGCGCACCATGCCCAACGCCTGTTCGAAGGCCTTGGGCGATACCGCCGTCACCAGCGCGCCATGCGCGCCGCCTATTTCCTTCTTCAGGAAGGCGGCCGGATCAGTGTTGCGGGCATTGACGGTGATGCTGGCGCCCAAGCGCTTGGCCAGGGCCAGCTTGTTGTCGTCGATGTCCACCGCGGCTACGTTCAAGCCCATCGCCTTGGCGTACTGCACCGCCATGTGACCGAGGCCGCCGATACCTGAGATCGCCACCCAGTCGCCGGGCTTGGTGTCGGTGACCTTCAAGCCTTTGTAGACGGTGACACCTGCGCACAGGATCGGCGCGATCTCGACGAAGCCCACTTCCTTGGGTAGCAGGCCGACGTAGTTGGCATTGGCCAAGGCGTATTCGGCGAAACCGCCGTTCACCGAATAGCCGCTGTTCTGCTGCGCTTCGCACAGGGTTTCCCAGCCGCCCAGACAGTGCTCGCAGTAACCGCAAGCCGAGTACAGCCACGGAATGCCGACGCGGTCGCCTTCCTTGATGTGGGTGACGCCTGCGCCTACCGCAACCACATGGCCGACGCCTTCATGGCCGGGAATGAACGGAGGGTTGGGCTTCACCGGCCAGTCGCCTTCGGCGGCATGCAGGTCGGTGTGGCAGACGCCACAGGCCTCGATCTTGACCAGGATGTCGCCTGTGGCTGGACGCGGCACGGTTACTTCTTCAATCACCAGCGGCTTGCCGAATTCGCGGACCACGGCCGCCTTCATCGTCTTGTTCATCGATCAATCTCCTTTGCGGGGAATATCCATACCTTCGCGCCAGGCGAAGGCCACTGCCTTGATCCAGATCAGGCCCGGCCAGTCCCGGCCGGGCGGATCCGGGCTTGGTTCAGAAGAAGCCCAGCTTCTTCGGCGAATAGCTGACCAGCAGATTCTTGGTCTGCTGGTAATGGTCGAGCATCATCTTGTGGTTCTCGCGGCCGATGCCCGACTGCTTGTAGCCACCGAACGCCGCGTGTGCCGGATAGGCGTGGTAGCAGTTGGTCCACACCCGCCCGGCCTGTATCGCACGGCCCATGCGGTACAGGCGTGAAGCATCGCGGCTCCACAGGCCGGCACCGAGGCCGTACAAAGTGTCGTTGGCGATCTCCAGCGCTTCCTCTTCGGTCTTGAAGGTGGTCACCGACACCACCGGTCCGAAGATTTCTTCCTGGAACACACGCATCTTGTTGTGGCCCTTGAACACCGTGGGCTTCACATAGAAACCATCGGCCAGATCACCGCCGAGCTGGTTCTGCTCGCCACCGATCAGCACTTCGGCGCCCTCTGCCTTGCCGATTTCGATGTAGGACAGGATCTTCTGCAGCTGCTCCTGCGAGGCCTGCGCACCGACCATGGTGTTGGGGTCCAGCGGATTGCCCTGCTTGATTGCCGCTACCCGTGCCACCGCACGCTCCATGAACTTCTCGTAGATCGATTCCTGGATCAGCACCCGCGACGGACAGGTGCAGACTTCGCCCTGGTTGAAGGCGAACATCACGAAGCCTTCCACCGCCTTGTCGAGGAAATCATCGTCCTCGGCCATCACGTCGGCGAAGAAGATGTTCGGTGACTTGCCACCCAGCTCCAGCGTCACCGGGATCAGGTTCTGGCTGGCGTACTGCATGATCAGCCGGCCGGTGCTGGTCTCGCCGGTGAAGGCGATCTTGGCAATGCGCGGGCTGCTGGCCAGCGGCTTGCCTGCTTCCAGGCCGAAGCCGTTGACGATGTTGAGTACGCCAGGCGGCAGCAGGTCGCCAATCACTTCCATCAACACCAGGATCGAGGCCGGGGTTTGCTCGGCCGGCTTCAGCACCACGCAGTTGCCGGCGGCCAGTGCCGGTGCCAGCTTCCATGCCGCCATCAGCAGCGGGAAGTTCCACGGGATGATCTGCCCGACCACGCCCAGCGGCTCGTGGAAGTGATAGGCCACGGTGTCGTTGTCGATCTGCGACAGGCTGCCTTCCTGCGCGCGCAGCGCACCGGCGAAGTAGCGGAAGTGGTCGGCCATCAACGGCACGTCGGCGTTGAGGGTCTCGCGGATGGGCTTGCCGTTGTCCCAGGTTTCGGCGTGGGCAATCAGCTCAAGGTTTTCCTCGATGCGATCAGCGATGCGGTTGAGGATGTTGGCGCGCTCGGTGGTGGAACGCTTGCCCCAAGCGTCCTTGGCGGCGTGCGCGGCGTCCAGCGCCAGCTCTACGTCTTCGGCGTTTGAGCGCGCCACCTGGGTGAACACCTTGCCGGTGACCGGCGTGGTGTTGTCGAAATACTGGCCACTGCGCGGCGCTACCCATTGGCCGCCGATGTAGTTGCCATAGCGGGCTTTGAACAGGGATTGCGGATCGGTGGCATGCGGTTTGGCGGACAGGACTGCGTTCATCTGTGGAATCTCCGGTTCAGCGGTGTGTGGGCCGCGTGTGTGGCGGTGGCTACAACACGCGCAAGAGCGATGCCAAGTTCCGCCTGTTGCGTTGCGGCACGATGAAACGCCATTGATTGCGAAGACTCGCGGGCAGATTTGCTGCGCTGCGAAACGGCAGGTGATTGCAGCGCCCGCCCGGCTGTGGTGTTAATCGGAACAGTGGTTTGAACAGCTGTCGCAAAATGCGACACAGGAGCGCTCATGGCACTGGCACTGCAACATCGCGTGGGCAACGCCCGCCGCTCGTTCTTCGAGCGCGGCACCACGCCCGTGGGCACCGTGCCCGACACCATCCTGCAGTCATGGCGGCGCTGCCAGCGCAGCGGCCTGCTGGTGGATGCTGAACCTGCCTTGGAGCCCCTGCCCGGCCAAAACCTGCGTGAACTGCGCGAACGCCATGAGCGCTTGTGGCGGCTGGCGCGCGCTGAGCTGGATGGGCTGGCCGCACACACCGCCAGCACCGGCAGCATCGTGCTGCTGACCGACGAAAGCGGCTGGATCCTCAATGCCGAAGGCAGCGCCGGCTTCCTCGACAAGGCAGGCCGCGTGGCCTTGATGCCGGGCGTTTGCTGGAGTGAATCGGCGGTCGGCACCAATGCCATCGGCACCGCGATCGTCGAGGGCCGCGCTGTGGAAGTGCGCGGCGGCGAACACTTCTACGCACCGCACGGCATCCTCAGCTGCTCGGCCATGCCGATCCACGATCCGCATGGGCAACTGGCCGGTGTGCTCGACATCAGCGGCCCTGCCAGCGTGCAGCAGATGCACGCGATGGGCCTGGCACGGCTGGCCGCCAACCGCATCGAGCACCGATTCTTCGAGAACGGCCTGGGCGACTGCGAACTATTGCGCCTGCACCACGACCGCACCTTGCTGGGCACCGCAGGCGAAGCCGTGCTCGGCTTCCGCAACGGCCGTCTGGTGGCCGCCAATGGCGTCGGCCTGCATCTGTTCGGTCTGGAGCGCGGCGATATCGGCCGCGCGTCGTATGAGGCCCTGTTCGAGATGCCGTTGTCGCGGATGCGCGATGAAGGCATGTTGCAGGATCGCAGCGGTCGCGTGCTGCATGGCCAACTGGATGCACCAGCACCCGCAGCGCGCACGCGGACCACCGGCGCAGCACAACCGCTGGCGCGACCATTGCCAACGACCGTCGCCGCACCCGCCGTGGTATTCGATACCAGCCAGCGCGAACAGCTGCTGCGTGCCGGTCGCGTATTGGAGGCCGGCCTGCCGGTACTGCTGCAGGGAGAAACCGGCACCGGCAAGGAAGTTGCGGCACGCGCGCTGCATGCGCAGGGTAGCCGCAGCAGCAAGCCGTTTGTCGCGGTGAACTGTGCGGCCTTGCCGGAAGGCCTGATCGAAGCCGAACTGTTCGGTTACGAAGAAGGCGCCTTCACCGGTGCGCGCCGGCAAGGCAGTGAGGGCCTGCTGCGGCAGGCGCAGGGCGGTGTGCTGTTCCTCGACGAAATCGGCGATATGCCGTTGGCCTTGCAGCCGCGTTTGCTGCGCGTGTTGCAGGACCGCGAGTTGTCACCGTTGGGCGGCGGCAAACCGGTCAAGCTGGATTTCATGCTGATCTGCGCCACCCACTGCGATCTGCAGCAGGCGATGGACGAAGGGCGTTTTCGTTCCGATCTGTATTACCGCATTGCCGATCACGTGATGGGCTTATTGCCGTTGCGTGAGGCGCAGGATCGCGCGCAGCTGCTGCAGGCGATGTGGCAACCCTTGGCGCAGGGACGTGTATTGAGTATTGAGGCAGAGCGTTTGCTGGTTGCGTATGACTGGCCTGGCAATCTGCGCCAACTTGCGGCCTGCCTGCGCACCCTGGTGGCGCTGACCGAGCCGGGTGCGGTGATTGATCGGGAACTGCTGCCGGAGTATCTGCATCAGGCGGCGCGACGTGTTGCTGCTGCGCCGGTGGTGGATGGCAGCCTGCAGGAACTGGCTTTGGATGTGATGCGGCAGACCTTGGCGGCCTGCGATGGGAATGTGAGTCTGGCGGCAAAAAGGCTGGGGGTTAACCGCAGTACCTTGTATCGGCGGTTGAAGCTCTGAAGCCGAGCAACAGCAACAGCAACAGCAACAGCAACAGCAACAGCAACAGCAACAGCAACAGCACCCCTCCCCGGCCCTCCCCTTCGCTGCGCGAAAAGGAGGGGGTATTTCCGGCGACTTGCAACACCCTGCGTCTGCTCCCTCCCTTTGCCGAAGGCAAGGGGAGGGTTGGGGAGGGGTGAGCTTTTGACGTTGACTTTGATCTGGAGCCAACCCAAAACCCAGCATCAACCCGGCAAAACAGCCGCAGCCCGCGCCAGCTTCTCAATCCCGGTCCAATCGCGCGCCTGCAACAGCTCACGCGTGGTCAACCACGAACCACCCACGCACAGCACATTCGGCAGATGCAGGAACTGCGAGGCGGTCTGCGCGCTGATGCCACCGGTCGGACAGAACCGAACATCACCGAACGGACCATTCCACGCCGACAACATGCCCACGCCACCAGCCTGCACTGCCGGGAAGAACTTGAACGTATCCAGCCCGTGCTCGAGACCACGCATCAACTCTGACGAGGTCGCAACACCCGGCAGGAACGGCAGATCGGTATCGCGCGCCGCCGCATACAGCGTGTCGGTAGCGCCCGGGGAAACCGCAAAGCGACCGCCAACCGATTTCAGCTTCTCCATCTGCGCCGGGGTCAGCACGGTACCGGCGCCGACGACTGCGTCCGGCACGGCCTCGACCATGGCCTTGATCGCATCCATCGCGTTTGCGGTGCGCAGAGTGACTTCGATCACCGGCAGTCCGCCGTTGAACAGGGCCTGCGCGACCTGCACCGCATCGTCGACATTGTCAGGAGTGAACACCGGAATCACCGGGGCCAGTTTGAGCACTGCGCGTACGCGCGGATCAGCGCCGGACATCGAACTTTCCTTCGCCCATCAGGGCCATGACGTCGGCAACGCCGACTGGGTTGAAATCACCGGGAATGGAATGCTTCAGGCAGCCAGCGGCCAGTCCGAAGCGGATCGTGGTTTCCGCATCCATGCCTTCGATCAGGCCATGCAGCACGCCAGCCGCGAACGCGTCACCACCGCCGATGCGGTCGACGATATCGGTCAGCTCTTCGGCCGGTGCCAATGCACGGGTGCCATCACGGCCGAGCAGCATCGCACCCAGCGAGTGGTGGCCGACGCTATGCGCGGTGCGCTGCGTGCAGGCCATGTATTGCAGGCGCGGGAAGGCTGCGAACGCCATTGCTGCAGCAGCGTCCACGCGCGCCTGTGGTTCGGTCTGGTTGAACCCGCCGCCCAACACCACGCCGATGTCGCGGTAGTCGGCAAACACGATATGTGCGCAGTCGAACAGGTCACGCAGGATCGCCTTGGCATCGCCGCCCCAGCGTTCCCACAGCTTGGGCCGGAAGTTGCCGTCGAAGGAGACCTTGATGCCGCGCTCGTTGGCGGCGCGTGCGGCGGCCAGGGTGGCCTGCGCGGCTTCCAGGCCGAGGGCCGGGCTGACCCCGGACAGGTGCAGCCACTGCGCGCCCTGCAGCAGTGCCGGCCAGTCATAGCTGTCGGCACGGGCGCTGGCGAAGGCCGAGTCGGCACGGTCATAGACCACTTCGCTGGGCCGGTGGCCGGCGCCGGTGGTCAGGAAGTACAGGCCCATGCGGCCGTCGCTGCGGCGCACGCGCGAGGTGTCCACGCCGTGGCGGCGCAGTTCACCGGCCACTGCCGCACCCAGCGGGTTGTCGGCAACAACGCTGATCATCGCCACGTCGTGGCCGAAGTGCGCCAGCGACACGCCGACATTGGCCTCGGCACCGCCGGCATGCACGTCCAGCGTGGGCGACTGCAGCAGCAGTTGATTGCCGGGCGCGCCCAGGCGCAGCAGCAGCTCACCAAAACACACAACACGGGGGGAAATCATCGCCATTCCTGTCTCCTCGTCGATCGGCGCGCATCATGGCATGGTTGATTGACTATCGGTGTCATTCGCCCGCGGCTGTCCCCTTGTCTGCCCCCATAACCGTCCGCCAATGTCCATCAGACAAAGGTTTTTGCCCTGTTTCCGTCCTGCTGCAGTGCAAGATGCTCCCTCCTCACACAGCTGTTACTTTCCGTTTTGACCAGCGGTGTCATCCGGCGCTGGACACAAGCCGGAGCCACTGTATCGAATGCAAACCTTGGAGAGGGGAAGCACATGAATCCACGTAATTCGCAGAAAAAGACACCGGTTACCTTGCTCGCCTTGGGGATCAGTTTGGCCCTGCAGGCAGGCGTTGCCATGGCCCAGGATGCGGCTGCGCCGGCAACCGCGGGTACCGCCGCCACCGAGCTGGATGCAGTGACCGTCACCGGCTACCGCGCCAGCGTGGAGAAGGCGCTGGACATCAAGCGCGGCGAAGCCGGCGTGGTGGATGCCATCGTCGCCGAGGACATCGGCAAGTTCCCCGACAGCAACCTGGCCGAGTCGTTGCAGCGCATTCCCGGCGTGGTGATCACCCGTGATGGCGGCGAAGGCCGCAACATCTCGGTGCGTGGCCTGGGCCCGGACTTCACCCGCGTGCGCATCAACGGCCTGGAAGCACTGAGCACCGTCGGCAGCACCGACGGCCAAGGCGGTACCAACCGCGGCCGTGGCTTCGATTTCAACGTATTCGCGGCGGACCTTTTCACCCAGTTGATCGCGCGCAAGACCGCCTCGGCGGATGTGGATGAAGGCTCGCTGGGCGCCACCGTCGACCTGCGCACCGGCCGTCCGTTCGACTATGACGGGCTGACCATCGTCAGCAACGTGCAGGCGTCCTACAACGATGCCTCGCAGTCGGCGATGCCGCGCTTTGCCGGTTTGATCGCCAACAGCTGGGCTGATGGCAAGTTCGGCGCGCTGTTCTCGGTGGCCTACTCCGAACGTGAAACCGTTGAAGAAGGCAGTGGCACCGTGCGCTGGGCCAATGCGCTGGCGAACACGCCCACCAACACCGCCAACCCGAATGGTGTCGGCTTCGCTGGTTGCTCCACCGGCACCGCGCCCTTCCCCGGTGTCTGCAGCGACAAGGTGTACACGCCGCGCTTCCCGCGCTACACGCTGATCGAGCATGACCAGAAGCGCCTGGGTGTTACCGGTGCGCTGCAGTTCAAGCCCAGCGACCGCACCAGTTTCAACCTGGACATGCTGTACTCCAAGATCGACGCCAAGCGCGACGAGAAGTACATCGAAGCCAATGGTCTGAGCAAGACCGGTGCGGCTGGCAAGGCGCAGGCCGTGGTCACCGATGGCGTGATCGAGAACGGCGCGTTGGTGTACGCAAAGATGGACAACGTGGACATCCGCGCGGAAAACCGCCACGACGAATGGACCACCGATTTCTACCAGCTCAGCCTCGATGGTGAGCACCGACTGACCGACAACTTCACCATCACCGGCAAGATCGGTACGTCCAAGTCCAAGCATGAGAACCCGATCCAGGCGACCATCATGATGGACAAGCTGGATGTGGACGGCTACAGCTACGACTATCGCGGCAATGCCAACAAGCCGGTATTCAATTACGGCGTAAGCCCTACCGATCCCAACGGTTGGACGCTGTCCACCATTCGCCTGCGCCAGAACTACGTGACCAACGAGTTCCACAATGGCCAGCTCGAATTCTCCTGGGTGATGGGCCCGTCCTTCACCTTGGACGGTGGCATCCAGGCCAAGAACTACAGCTTCGATTCGATGGAACGTCGCCGCAAGGAGACCGAATCGAACGTCCCCAATTTCAGCACCGGCAACAAACTGGTACCTGCTGACATGACGGAGCTCGCCAGCCTCGGTGGCATGTCGGGCTCGCCCGGCAAGTGGGTAGTTCCGAACTTCGGCGCGATCGCTGACCAGTTCGGCATCTTCAGCAATCAAGGCACCTTCGCCGTCGCCGACTACGCACCCAGCATCCGCGGTGTGGAGGAGCAGGACCGTAGTGGCTGGTTGATGGGTCGTTTCTCCACCGAGCTGGGCTCGATTCCTGTGTCCGGCAACATCGGTGCCCGCTACGTCAAGACCAAGCAGACCTCGCACGGTATTGCTACCGGCAGCGGAACGCCGGTCGTTGCCACGGCAACGCGTGAATACAACGATTTCCTGCCGTCGCTGAATCTGGTTGCGGAAATCACACCGGACTTCCTGATCCGCTTCGGTGCGGCAAAGGTCATGTCGCGTCCGGGTCTGGGCAGCCTGACTCCGGGCGTCACGGTCAGCGTCAGTGGTAGTGCCAAGACGGTAAGCGCGGGTAACCCGGACCTGGAGCCGATCCGTGCCAAGACCATGGATCTGGGCTTCGAGTGGTACTTCAACGAAGGTGCCATGCTCGGTGTCGGCCTGTTCTACAAGGATATCGACAGCTTCATCCAGAACACCCGTGAGAGTCGCATCTATTCGGAAAGTGGCCTGCCGGCCAGCTTGCTGGCAGGTACCGACGCCAGCCCGGATGACACCTTCGTGTTCTCGCTTCCGGTCAATACTCCGGGTGGTGATCTGACCGGTGTCGAGTTCAACTACACCCAGCCCTTCACCTTCCTGCCGGGCAAGTGGTCCAACCTTGGTGCGCAGTTCAACTACACCTATGTTGAATCGAAGGTGCAGTACATCACCAGCAGCGGCGCGCTTGCACAGAAGACTGATCTGACGGGCCTGTCGCGCAATTCCTGGAACGCCACCCTGTTCTACGAAGGGACCAACTGGTCGGGCCGCGTGTCGGCGACCAACCGCGATGATTACCTGATCCAGGTGCCGGGCACCGAGAAGGGCTTCGACAGCGCAGGCCTCGGCGTGCACGGCCAGAGCGGCACCACCTTCCTCGATGCGTCGATCCACTACCGCATCAGCGACCAGCTGGAAATCAGCCTGGAAGGCGCCAACCTGACCAACGAAGCACAGGAGTCGTGGGTGTCCAACCCGTCGGTATCGCTGCCGCTGGAATACAGCGAGACCGGTCGCCAGTTCACCCTGGGTCTGCGTTACAAGTTCTGATAGCCGCCGTTTGGCAGGGACCGGAGCGCACTCTCTCCGCAGCTCCGGCCCTGCCCTTTCATCCTCCGCAGGCCATGGTCATGCCATGGCCTGACGGCTGTCCACGCGCGGCCGCAACGGCCCGACAGCACCTCTGAAGTACTCGCCAGGGACAACCCCACACCCTTCCCAGTCCGCTTGATTCCCCGCCCGGGGAAGGAGCCAACCGCATGGATCGTAAGCGCCGTTTTGGAAAGACACCGGTTACCTTGTTGGCAACCGCCATTGCTTCGGTATTGACCGCTCCCCTTGCCTTCGCCCAGTCCGCACCTGCGGCCGCCGAGGCCACCCAGCTGGATGCAGTGAACGTCACTGGCTACCGCCAGAGCCTGCAGAAATCGCTGGACGAAAAGCGTTACACCACCGAACAGGTGGACGCGATCTTCGCCGAGGACATCGGCAAGTTCCCCGACCAGAATCTTGCCGAGTCGCTGCAGCGCATCGCCGGCGTATCGATTGATCGCGAAGGAGGCGAAGGCCAGCGCATCTCGATCCGAGGCTTGGGCGCGGACTTCACCCGCGTGCGCCTCAACGGCCTGGAAGCATTGGCTACCGCCGGCAACGGCAGCAGCGGCGTCAACCGCAGCCGCGGCTTCGATTTCAATACCTTCGCCTCCGAACTCTTCAGCCAGGTCAAGGTCAACAAGACCCAGTCAGCGCAGATGGATGAAGGCTCGCTGGGTTCGACGGTGGACCTGCGAGGTTCGCGGCCGTTCGACTTTGCCGGTTTCCAGGCCTCGGCATCGGCACAGGCCGGCTATGGCGAGCTGGCGGAAAAGTATGACCCGCGCTTCTCCGGCCTGATCAGCAACACCTGGGCCGATGGCCGCTTTGGTGCCTTGTTGTCTGGCTCGTACAGCAAGCGCAACGTGTACGAGGAAGGCTACAACCCGGTGCGATGGGAGCACGGCAACCACCGCAACTCGAACCAGTCCAACGCCGCCAACAACGGCACCTACGGCTTCTGCTCGCCGGTGGGTTATGACCCGCAGACACCGCGCAACCCGGCATCGAATGAAACCCCGGCTGGCAGCGGAAGCCAGGCCAACCAGGACCGCAACAACGGCTGGGGCAGCTACGGCATCAGCGCCACCCATTGCGGTACCGGCCTGCCGCGGCCGGACAATACGCCGGAAAACATCGCCGCCTACGAGACCGCGACCAATGCCTGGATCCCGCGCTACCCGCGCTACATCCGCACCGCGCATGAGATTGAGCGGCTGGGTGTAACCGGTGCGTTCCAGTTCCGCGTTTCCGATGACACCCTGCTCAGTTTCGATGCGATGTACTCGAAGCTGGACAAGGAACAACGTGAAGACTCCATTGGCGCCAACCTGCATCGTGCCGCCAACCTCGGCGGCAAGACCCAGATCGTGGTGCGCGAGGCCGAGGTGGACGCGCAGAACCGGCTGATCTACGGCGTATTCGACAACGTTGACTTCCGCACCGAGTCCAGCCTGATCGAGGAATCGACCACCTTCCAGCAGTACAGCCTGAACCTGGAACATCACTTCAACGATGCGGTGAAGATGGAGGCCGTGCTCGGCCACTCCAGTTCGGACTACGAGCGCCCGGTGTTCTCGCTGGTGAGCTTCGACAACAGCAATGTCGATGGCTTCGTGATGGACATGCGCAACGGCGGCGACATGCCCAACATGACCCTGCCCTTCGCCTTGAACGACCCGGCGGCATGGTCGTGGCTGGGTTACGGTGCGGTGCCGGTCAACAGCAACGGCACCGCGCGCGGCAGCAACATCAGCGAAGTGCGCTTGAACCCGAGTTACGTCAACAACGCCTTCGACACTGCCAAGGTCGACCTGCAGTTCAACATCAATCCAACCTTCACCCTGCGTACCGGCCTTGCCTACAAGGACTACGACATGGAGTCGGAGGAGTACCGCCACATCAGCTACGGCCGCCTGGCCCAGGCCCTGCCGGCGGGCGTTACCGTCGGTGACCTGAGCACCACGCTGACCGGTTTCGGCAAGAACCTGTCCGGCAATGTGCCGAACGGTTGGCTGGTCCCGGATTTCGGCAAGATCGCCGAACTGCTCAACATCAACTGCAACTGTGACACGGGCGTGCAGGGCGGTGATTACCGTCTGGCCGGCGTCGGCCACTTCGGCGCGTCCAACAACAACTTCGAGGTCAACGAACGCAGCCTCGGCGGCTACCTGCAGTTGGATTTCAACACCGAACTGTGGAACCGCGCCTTCCGCGGCAATCTCGGCGTGCGCGTGGTCAATACCCAGATCAGTTCTTCGGGCTGGGCACCGTGCAACGCAGCCACATCGGGCAACAACTCGGCCAACTGCGAATCGTTCTTTGGTGTGGCCAGCGCGACGGCTGCAGCCGGTGAACGCTCGCTGGTGCGCTCGGTGGTCAACCACAGCTATCAGGACGTGCTGCCGTCGCTGAACCTGGCCTGGGACGTGGCCGAGAACGTGGTGCTGCGTTTCGGCGCGGCCAAGACCATGGCACGACCGACGCTTGCCTACCTGTCACCCAGCGTCAGCGGCGGCCCTACTGGCTACTTCGATGATGGGCGCGTGTTTGCGATCAACCTTGGCAACCCCAAGCTCGACCCGTTCCGCTCGACCAACTACGACCTGAGTGCGGAGTGGTACTTCGGTGATGGTGGCCTGCTGTCGGCGGCACTGTTCTACAAGGACATCGACAGCTATGTGCAGCGCACCCGCCTGCTGACCACCTGGGGTGACATGGGCTACGCGCTGGACCTGTTGCCGGCTGGCTTCACCGCCGACACCATGTTCAACGTGCAGAGCTACTACAACACCCCGGGCGGCCCGCTGAAGGGCTACGAGTTGAGCTACCAGCAACCGTTTACCTTCCTGCCCGGCATCTGGAGCAAGTTCGGCATCCAGCTCAACTACACGCATGTCGAGTCGAGCATCAAGTACATGTTCAGCTCGGCCGGCAACAGCAATACCAGCATCACCACCACCTTCACCGACAACGACCTGGTCAACCTGTCGCCGAATTCGTACAACGCCACTTTGTACTACGACGATGGCAAGTTCAGCGCCCGTGTTTCCACCAGCTACCGCGACGGCTACATCGGCGAGATCCTCAGCCAGGAAAGCGTCTGGGACCTGGACGGCAACCAGTTCGCAACGCCGGATGTCACCGGCAAGAACAGCGTGCGCAACGTCGACTTCAACATGTCGTACAAGGTCAACAAGAAGCTGTCGCTGACCTTCGAGGCGATCAACCTGCTCGACACGCCGGACCATCGCTATGTGGATTCGTCGCTGCAGATGGCCGATCGCTACACCGTTACCGGCCGCCAGTACTACGTCGGCGCGCGCTACAAGTTCTGAGATGGCGCGCGCGCAAGGCCAATGCAGCACCACCGGGATGCCGGCACGCTGGTGTCCCGGTGCACGCAGGAGGATGCGATGAGGCATTTGTGGTTGTCGGCTGCGCTGTTGATCAGCACGGGCTGGAGCTCCTCGGCGGTGCAGGCAGCGCTGCAGCGCACCGAGCCCGAAGCCGAGAACATGTTGCTGCTGCAGACTGCATCCGGCGGTTGGTCCAAGCAGTACCTGGGCAAGGCGGTGGATTACCAGCACGTGTTCAGCGCCAGCGAGCGCGCAGCGTTGCAGGACCCGGATCGGCTGGATGACGCCAATATCGATAACAAGGCGACCACGCGCGAGATCCGCCATCTGCTGCAGGCCTGGAAAGACACCGGCAACGCCGCCTACCTGATCGCCGCACGGCGCGGCGTGGATTATCTGCTGGCCGCGCAGTACGCCAATGGCGGCTGGCCGCAGTACTACCCCGAGCGTTCGCTGTACCGCCACCAGATCACCTTCAACGACGACGCGATGACCCGCGTGCTGGACCTGTTGCAGGACATCGCCGAAGGTGCGCCCGCAGTTGCGGGCCTGCCGCCGGACTATGCAGGCAAGGCCAACGCCGCCTTGCAGCGCGGCCTGCAGAATGTGCTGGCCACGCAGGTGCGAATGGATGGGCGACTGTCCATCTGGGCCGCGCAATACGACGAGGTCAGCCTGCAACCGGCCAAGGCGCGCTCCTACGAGCTGCCATCGTTGGCGGTATCCGAGTCGGTGGGCGTACTGCGGCTGTTGATGCGCCAGCCTGAGCCGAGCCCGCAGACCATCGAAGCCATCGAAGCCGGCCTGCAGTGGCTGCAGGCCAATGCCTTGCTGGACCTGGCGATGCGCAAGGTCGAGGCACCGGAGCAGCCCAGTGGCAAGGACGTGCTTGTAGAACCTTTGGCAGGCGCACGGCTGTGGGCACGCTTCTACGATCTGGAACAGGGGCGGCCGATGTTCGTCAATCGCGAGGGTGAGCGTGTGGCGCGCTTCGCGGATATTCCGAACGAGCGCCGGGTAGGTTATGCCTGGTATGGCGTGTGGCCGGAGCAGTTGCTGGAACGGGAGTGGCCGAAATGGGCGCAGCGGCATGGGCGGAAGATGCCGGAGCGAACGTGAAGCCAGGCCCTTCTCCCTCCGGGAGAAGGTGGCCCGAAGGGCCGGATGAGGGTAAGGCAGTTGCAGTCAACCGATTTGGAACGAGTTAGACAATGAACCAGAAAACCGTGTTGCGTCCCACCCACCTCGCCTGCGTGCTGGGCCTGCTGTTGGCACCGCTGAGCGCAGTCGCGCAGTCGCCTGAGCTGTTGTTCCGCGTATCCGCGGACAAGGGCTTCGTCGCCGACAGCGCAGGTGGCGATGCCACGCCGAACTTCCAGGACAAGGTCAGCCTTGTCGATGACGGCGCACATGGCCGTGCCATCCAATGGCAGGACGACGGCGTGCTGTCGTGGAATGCGCCGGGCAACATCCAGGCCGAGCGCGGCACTTTGTCGTTCTTCTGGCGCTCGCGCTATGCGGTGGGCGAAACCCCGTTCGTGATCTTCCGCGTCGGCTATGCCGACCACAGCAGCTGGGACATGGCGTGGCTGCGCATCGACTGGAACGGGCACGGCTTCGATGCCTTCGTCACCGATGCCAACCTGGCCCGCACCCGCGTCTCGTTCAAGCTCGACAAGAATCCATCGCCCGAGCAATGGCAGCACATCGCCTTTGCCTGGGACGAGGACAAGGGCGTCAAGCTGTTCGTCGATGGCCGTGAAGTCGCGCAGGCGGCAACCACCGGCGACTACGACGCAGCGCTGGACCAGCTCGGCCTCGCTGGCCGGGTGATGGCGCCCTACCAGGTGCAGAGCCGCTACAACTTCCTGCGTGGCAGCGACTTCGACGAGATCCGCGTCTATGACCGCATGCTCGATGGCGCCGGTGTGGCCGCGCTTGCGCGCAATGCCGAGCCGCGCAGCGCCGAGAGCGGCAGCGCCTCGCAGCGCGCCTGGTGGCACCGTTATGGCTGGGAAGGTGCCGCACCGCCGGCACTGAGCGCAGCGACGACAAGCATTCGCAAGGTCGAGTTTGCTGACGTAAAAGACAAGCTGCAGTGGATGTGGAAGGGCACCGACGGCATCGCCGAAACCACCTGGCCCGGCGTCTATAACCGCTCGCGCTTGCCTGGCCGCAACGACTACATGCAGCTGCCGGACTGGAACACCTATGTTGAAGGTGGCCAGCAACTCGACCTGACGGTTCCCGAAGGCGAGCACATCAACCGCATCGAGATCCGCGGCGCCGCCTACGGCGAGCTTAAAGGCACGGCCGGCACCCTGTTCAATCGTCCGCAGGGCGTGGTGCGCAGCGTCGACAGCTTCGCTGACCAGGTCGGCGGCACGCTGCACTTCCACAACACCGCGCAGGAAACGCCGATCCAGGAGATCTGGGGTTATCAGGTCAGCGACGCGGCCGAGCCGGAAGGAACGGTCACGCAGCGCTATCAGATCAACAGCAGCGTGTTGCCGGATTACACCAACATCGCCAGCCTGCGCGATTACATCGACGGCCGCTTTGCGCCGGATGAGCGCAGCACGGTGATGGCGCTGCCCAAGGGTGCAGGTTCGCGCAAGCGTGCTGCCGACAGCTTACCGGCCAAGCCGATGCCGATCGTGCACGTGCTGGTTCCGTCCGGGGTCGGCGATGCACCGGCCGCGCAGTCGCTGATCCGCAGCTGGGCGCACAGCTGGGAAAACATGTATGACGGCCTGGATGGTGTGGCGATCGATATCCCCGCACTGGATCTGCCGGCGACGCATGATGGTTTGATACCGCTGAACATCCGCATCAAGGATCCGATCTGGCCGGCGCGCGACATGATCGATGTCTCGGTGTCGGTGAAGCCGGGTGAAGCACGCACGCTGTGGCTGGACCTGCGCGACCGCATCCTCACCGCCGACAGCCTGTGGATCTCGGTGGCCTCGGCTGCGCCCGGCTTCAATGCCGCATCGCTGGACGGCGCCGAAGTGCGGCTGGTGTTCAAGGACCGCAAGGAGGCGATCAAGCAGCACGTCGCCGACCGCTTCAACCAGGTGCGCGACAACTGGGGCTTCCTGGTCGAGGAGCACACAACCTCCAAACGCCAGCGGCTGTATTCGCGCGTCTACGCCGATCTGAGTGATCTGCTGCGGGTCGACCCGGACCATGAGCTTGGGCGCCTGTATTGGAACTACATCAGCTACAACAGCCAGGGCAAGCCGGCGTTTGAGCAACCGCAGGCGCCGAAGGGTGTGCCGTTGTGGGCGTTCCGCCAGGTTGAAGACCTGAAGTACGTGCGCCACTTTGTCGACTGGTGGATCGAGAACCGGCAGGTCGCCTATGGCGATTTCGGCGGCGGCATTTCCGACGACAGCGACCTGACCCAGCAGTGGCCGGGACTGGCACTGATGGGCGTGGAGCCCGAGCGCCTGAACCGCTCGCTGACGGCACTCTCCGATGCGGTTTACCGCAACGGCATGTTCTCCAACGGCCTGAGCACCATCGAGACCGATGAGCTGCACGCCTACGAGGAGGGCATCAATACCAACAGCGCGATGCTCTACCTCAACTGGGGCGATCCGCTCACCGTCGAGCGCCTGATGGAGACGGTGAAGGCCTTCGACGAACGCATCATCCTGCGCAACCCGCAGGGCAACCTGCTGTTCTCCAGCAACTGGTTTGGCGGCAACAAGGTTTACCGCGAGCCGAACTGGCAATGGCAGAAGCCATACTCGTTCCCGGCGCTGCACCCGGCTTTCCTGATGGGTGAGTACAACGCCGATCCCACCGGTCGCAAACTGGTCACCGGTCTGGCTGACGGCTATCTGGCCCACGCCTACAAGGACGACAAGGGCCGCTTCACCCTGCCCAACGAGATCAACTGGGCCACGGGCAAGACCCGCGGTGGCGAGCTGAACCAGGGCTCGGGTAGTGGCGATCTGATGCACACCTTCTGGGCCGCGTGGCGCTGGACCGGCGATGCCAAGTACCTGCAGGCGCTGGATTACCGCGTGGTGCGTGGTGGGCCGGGCGTGCTCTCCAACCTCGGCGAGAACTACGTCGATGTGCTGGGCAGGCAGCAGGACTGGGGCAAGCAGCTGGTGGCCGATGCCGACAAGGGCGGCAGTGGTTTTGCTGCGATCAGCGCCTGGCAGCAGACCGGTGACAAGAAGTACCTGGAAACGCTGCACGCCGACGGCATCCAGGCCAAGGCGCAGCGTGAGTACATGAACACCGAAGGCCACTGGTGGAGCGACCGCGTCGAAGCCCCGAGTGAGTTCCTGCAGCGCCTGCGGCTGGGTGGCATCGGCCTGAAGCGCAACCAGAGCTGGCCGGGGCATACGGTGAGCTGGCAGTTCGCCCAGCCTGACGGTGCCGAACAGGTCGCCTTGCTGGTGCATGCGCCGTCACGTGAGCGCTTCAAGGTGATTGCCTACAACCTTGGCAATACGCCGCTCGATGCGACCATGACTGGCTGGAACATCGCCGCCGGTACCTGGCGTGTGCGTAGCGGTGTGGATCGCGATGGTGACGATGTGATCGACGGCAAGGCGGAGGTCCACGAGGTGCTGCTGGAGAAGAGCGTCGGTACGCCGCTGCGGTTTGCACCGAAGCAGAACCAGGTATTCGAGTTCGAGCTGGTGACGCCGGGGACGCCGGTGGAGACACGCGCGGACCTGGGCATTGGCCGTGGCGATCTGAAGATCGAGGGTGAGCGCGTGCTGCTGACCGTGCACAGCCTGGGGCATGTCGGGACTGGCGCTGGTTATGCGGTGCTGGAAGATGCGCGCGGTCGTGAGGTCGCTCGGATTGCGGTGCCTGCATTGGAAGCGCCGCTGGATCTGTCGCCGCGGACGGCGACGGTGGAGCTGCAGATGCCGGCCGGGTTCAAGCGTGAGGGAGCGAGCGTGCGGGTTGGTCTGGAAGGGGATGTGGCTGAGGTGACGAAGCTCAATAACCGGCTGCCCTTGCGGTGATTGCTGGGGCGCCCCTCCCTTCGAGAGAGGCGCTTTGCTTGCGGTAGTGGGGCGCCACGCAAGGAAGAGGACATGAAGAGAAATAAAAAAAAAAAAAAAAAGAAGGCCC